>JBKTKK010000303.1:0-2800 GCA_047242405.1 Lachnospiraceae bacterium
GTAATTCTCACCTAATGGATTTCTGTTTTCGGGTAAGACAGTAGCCGCTACATTTATATTTCGATCCATTTCAGGTAGGTAAAGTTCACCTTCTTCTTGTCTATAATTAGCTAAAGAACAGCTACATATTGTTTGTGAAGTAAAGAGCTGTTTACTACCCTTTTCATCATAAAATGGAAATATTGTATTATACCAAATACTATTTTCATTTCCTCCATTTATGTTACGATAATTCTCCCCTCCACGCATGGAAGGTATATAAATGCATGCTTTTTCCCATAGCTTACAACTATTCTGCCCTAACTTTATTGCCACCGTGTCAATTGATTTTGCAACCCATATTTTTGCTTTTACTTCCTTTTCATTATCAGAAGCAAAAAATGTTATAATGCCTTTTTCAATATCAAGTGTCAAATTAGAATCACTAACATGAAAACTATCTGAAAGACTTATTCTAATTTCACCTGCCATTGGATAACTCGTTCCTATATAAGTCGGTCGTTTCTGATGCATACTCGGATTTAATGCCCTAAGATAATGAGAACGTTCATAATCTTTTTCTTTTCTTGCTTTCTTTGTACTTTCGCATACCTCTTCATAAGTCCTTATTTTTCTTACTTCGCTCTTAGTCCCTTCATGATTGTTATCATCTTCCAAATTCAACGGATCTGGATGAATTCGATAATAGCAATCATAATGATTTAGTGCTATAAACAGGGAATTATTTTTAAAATAAACCATTGCACCTAATTTACCGTTGCCTAATGGTAAGGCATTATTCCAATCGGTTTCAACTCCTTGAAATATTATCTTGTGCATTTTCTCCTCCATACTAATACTTAAAAAGCCAATACTTCCCCTGTTAATATTTCTGAATGATTCCCTTGTTCAAATAAAATAACATTACCATATCCTATGCAATTTTCCACTTTTGCAAGGTCCGCCGGAGTAAATATTTCTTCATGGCAAAAGATTATTATATAGGTTTTACCCGCATTCTGAATTTTTAACGCTTCGACTTTATTTTCATCAAAGTAATTATTATGTGTAACAGACAATACGGGTACCTTTGTGACAGTTACCGGGTTCGTTTTATCCTTTTCCCCTCCGTTTATAACTGTAACAATACTAGTAAATCCATTTCCTTCTTTTGCGCATATGAGAGTTTTATTTTCTTTATATTCGTTATAGTACTTGGATTGAATTGTATCGATTATGTTTAACGAATCAACCCCAAGAATTTGAATAAACGCTTCCATCCCACTTCCTATAAAGTGTACCACTTCATTCGTTTTCTGAACTTCTCCATCTCTACTGAAATGATAATAATTTTTATATACATGGTTATCATTTGAATATAGTTCATCTACGATTATGTAAATGTCTGGTTTTATCCAAATTATTTTTCGATTAACAAATACACCCATATCTAAATATCCTAAATGACTTCCTTGTACCAACGCGCCTAATTCTCCATCTTTAAATGGGTGCTTTATGGCAGTAGAAAGTTTTTTACATACCCAAGAATCTTGTATTTGTGTAAACGGCTTTTCATCAACAATAGTTATATTATGACCAAATGTTCCCTTTAAAAAATACCGATTATTCTCTTCCATGTACGTAAAACGTCCGGAATCAACCAAAACATCCTCACCATGTATGACAAGGTCAAAATGCAATTTATCCGCATGGCCGTGCGCACCACCCATATCGCCACAATGAAAGTGAAGCAGGTTTGCATTCGACTGCCAATTCTCTCTCATATAATAATTACCGCTATCATCCAAAGCCTTTGATATAAAAGGAGGATACTTACTATCTAGTTTATTATATGTTTCACATACATTGTATCCAAATAGCCATACATTTTCAAAATCCATACGAGGATAGGCTACATATTTTAAAACAGGATCATGAAATAAGCATGCCCCTGCCGTTAACTTATCCCTTAAATCCGTCTCATCACTATCTCCCTGTGCAAATTGACAATGGTTTGGTTTTATCCATGCTAAATTCGCATATGCCATTTTTTTTACAACTCGAAGTAATACGTCTGGTATTGGAATATTGGATCTTTGTGCACGAAGCAGGGCAATTAAAAAATAATGATATACCTCATTATGATACATCGGGGACTGTTCCCATTGTGTACCATCCCCCATTACTTGAACACGAGCAGCAATTTCTAATCTTTCTAAAGCGACTTTTTGAAACGAATCCACCGCATCATAATCCGCTGGTAATGTTTGACTTATCAAAAATAATCCGCTGCTTTCAATTACCCCCCAATTACTGACATACTTATGATACAAAAAATTGTCTCTTAGTCTTCTTGCCTGTTCCATTAAACTATTGCAAAACAACACAATAAATTCATCATCAATCCATTTGCTGTTCTCAAAGTATAGGATTGATTGCGTCCATGTTTCCCCACGAATACCTATCTCTAGAGTCCTTAATGGGCCCATATCAATATCAGGATCACTCTCAATCCGAACACGTTTTATCCAATCTTTTACAAGATTTACATATGTCTTTGCATATTCTTCATTTCCAGTTAACTGATAAGCCTGACCTAAATTAATAAAGAAACGATGACGATTAAATTGCCAACAAAATTCTCTATCTTTTGCAGGTATTAAGTACCAATTTATTTCTCCTGTAAATTTAACTGTGTCATATGTTCTTTCCATATCCCAAGGGTTATCGAAAAGAAATTTGTTATTACAAACATCATTAGCTACTCGCAAAACATGATCTACATCATTTGGCCAAAATTCTTTACAATATTTATTTATTT
>JBKTKK010000304.1:0-2800 GCA_047242405.1 Lachnospiraceae bacterium
CATAATGAATTTCCCCAATATGATGGAACAACAATTCATGCATACAGGCTTCCTAGTAAAAAGGCAGACGCACAGAATGCAAATATTGATTATACAATTATTAAGACTTTGCTTGACAATGTGCCTGCAGCTTGGGACAAAGTCGTGGATTATGACGGTGACGGATTTATAGATAACGTCACCATTATTTTGAAAGGGAGCGGAGAAAACAACGGCATGCTGCCTTCACTGTACCCTCACCAGAGCACATATCCAGGTAATGAACGGTGGGGAGATAAAATGGTCAGCAACTATAACATGCTAAATACAGATCGTTTGTTGGAGTCTATATTAGCGGATGAGTCTGGCGTTATTTGTCATGAATTCCTGCATTCGCTCGGATATCCTGACCTCTATACAAGTTCCGGAACGAGCCATCCGGTATATAATTGGGATATTATGGGACTTGCTTCTAAATATTTAAGTTACCCTTTGGCCTATCTTCGTATGCATTTTTCGGGATGGCTAAGTCTTGATACGATTACGACTTCACAGACGTTAACTCTTGATGCACCTGAAACAGAAGGTGGAAATGTAGCATATATACTAAAGTCACCATTAAATCCTTACGAGATTTTTGTAGTGGAAATGAGGAAAAAGACAAGTCCCTATGATGAAAACACAATAGATTCCAGAATAGGTGGTTCTGGTGTGATTGTTTATCGAGTGGACACGACAGTAGATGGCCTTAGTAACTATTCTGGCAAAACTGGAGTTTATATTTTTCGTCCTCAGCCAAATCAAAATGGATATGATGCCAACGAAATTCTATGTCTACAGAATGCCTACCTTTCATTTGAAAGCGGAAGTACTTCCATCGGAAGTGCAGATTTAAGCAAGACATTAGTTGATGGAGCACTCACGTTCTCCGATGGCACAAATTCAGGAATTGTTATTGAAAATGTATCTAGTTCAAGTGGAAACCAAATGACGCTGGATGTAAAGATACCGGATGCAGCAGAGTTTGATACATGGAATGATACGAAGCTGCCAGAAGCAGAAAATGTAGCCATTGCTAGCATAGAGAATGAACCGTATGCAGCTGCCGTTTCTGGAGGCAACTTGCAATTGTATCGATATGAAGCGGGTGGCTGGCAGAAATATGGGACAACATTTACTGATACAGAAGGCTTCGCTGATATAAAGTTACTGGAATTGGAAGGGGTACCCTTTGTGGCTTACACCTCCGGCTATGGCAATCTTCTTATGAAGAAGTACGATGCATCTTTATCTACATGGAAGGATTGTGGTGCGGTTGGCAATGTTTCCAGTTTCGATGTATCCACCTATAAGGATGGTGCATACATAAGCTATGTCGTAGATAATAAGAATGCTTCTTTGGCAAAGTTAGAGGGAGGAACATCATTTACACAAATGGGATCATACTTCTCGGGAACGGGATTTTGTGGAGATGCACAGGTTCTTGTAGCAAATGGTGAAGTGTACGTAAGTGTACGAGAAGTATTAGGAAATAAGATTGTTGTTAAAAAATACGATGCGCAACAGAATAACTTCCAGGAAATTCAAAGTCCTGCAAATGCAAAAGGATATGATATGATTTCCTATAATGATGAAATTTATTATGCATCCGGAGATGTAAATGAACTAGTTGTAAAGAAGTTTAATGGAAGCGGGTGGGAAGATTATGCGAAAAAGAGTATCGATAGTTTTATCCCACAACTGGCGGTGGCACAGGGGAATCTATATGTGTTATCTTCTCCATCGGTAGAACAGAGTAACGAGCGTATGCGTGTATTTGAGGTGGAAAATGGTACGCTGACACAGGAAGGTCTTGATGTAGATTTAAAAAGTACAAATTATGCCCTCATTGCTTCTGAAAATGAACTATTTGTCAGCTATGTGAATCGAAATCAGAAGGCTATGGTAAAGCAGAAGAATACAGCAAATTCACTGCTTTCTCTAACCATTGAGGCACCAAAGAAACTTTCTTATTTAAAAGGAGAAGAAGTTTCGCTAGATGGGTTAAAGGTAACAGCAAACTACCAGAGGGGAACTAGAGTGCTAAGTCCCGGTGAGTACACCGTAGTTAATTTTGATACGACTCAGACAGGGGCACGACAGGCAGTTGTCTCTTTTGGAGGAATAACCAATACATTTACATATAATGTATTTGAAGAGGTGGAGATTAAACCTATCATGATTGGTGAAATATCCATTAATGATGTGAAAGAACCAGCAGTTAACGAGAGTCAGGCAACGAGTGCATCAACAAATACAGAAGGGGTCCAGATTGATCTTGTATCTTGGAATCCATCTACGGATACGTTCCTTTTTGAACAGGATTATACGCTGGAATTGCATCTGTCTACAAAAGGGGGATATGGTTTTGATTCAAATGTACAGATCCTTTTTAATGGAAGTATGGCTGGGGTTACCCTACAAAGAATTAGCGATGAAAGTATCGTAGTTCAGAAGATATTTCCGAAAATCCCAGCGCCGGAAATCACCTTAGATAGAACAGCGATAACCCTTTATAAGGACGAAAGTACTCTGCTAAAAGTCACTGATGAAACAAATTCAGAGATCCTCTGGGAAAGTAGTAATCCTTCTGTTGCAACGGTCGATGAGAATGGAACCGTCCGTGCCGTTGGGGTGGGTAATACTGTAATAACGGTTAGGAATCTGTACGGTAAGAGTGCATCCGCTACCGTAGAGGTAAAGGAAAAAGAAACGATAATAGAAACTGTGGAGTCAAGTGAAAGTCAAAAACCAACAGAAGAGTCAACGGTAGAAATCGTGG
>JBKTKK010000305.1:0-2795 GCA_047242405.1 Lachnospiraceae bacterium
GTCTATATAGTGGAAGCGTTCTACGTAGGCGATTGCTTCATCAATAACAAAAGGAGGGTATCCCCCCTCCTTTAGCTTACTGCGTAACTGAAATTCAGTTTTATCTGAACTTTTCAGTAAATAAAGACTTCTCGCCTTGGCTCGCTTGATTAAAATCTCTACAATTTCTTCCCAAACTTCCTGAGATAAAACTGCTCCTTCTTCTATATCAAACCTACGAACTTCACCACGATATAATACAAAACTATCTTCTGATGAAAGAAATATCTTACACTTTTTTTTATCTAGTTCCACTATATGCGTGATTTTCATCCTATTAGCCCTCTATATCCTATTTTTCCTTTGTTTCCTTTGTTTCCTCTCGTTTCTTCCCTTCCTCTTCCACAAGCAAACCATACTGAACACGGACTTTTTTCTCAACTTCGGCTAAAATATCTGGATTTTCTGATAAATATAATTTCGCATTTTCTCGCCCTTGTCCAATTTTAGCATCTCTATAGGCATACCACGCCCCGCTCTTTATTATAATTCCAAGGTTTGCAGCTAAATCTAGCACGTCCCCCTCTTTGGAGATCCCTCTACCAAACATAATATCAAATTCCGCTTCCTTAAATGGCGGAGCAATCTTATTCTTAACCACTTTAACTCTTGTACGGTTACCAACAATTTCGCCCCCCTGCTTTAGTGCTTCGATACGGCGCACATCCATACGAATGGAAGAATAGAATTTTAAGGCACGCCCACCCGTTGTTGTTTCTGGATTACCAAACATAACACCAACCTTTTCACGTAGCTGGTTAATGAAGATAACGATACAATTGGATTTACTAATGGCAGCAGTAAGTTTACGAAGGGCCTGGGACATAAGTCTAGCCTGTAAACCAACGTGAGAATCACCCATATCCCCGTCGATTTCTGCCTTTGGTACTAATGCGGCTACAGAGTCAACGATAACAATGTCAATGGCACCTGAACGCACCATCGTTTCCGTAATTTCAAGGGCCTGCTCACCATTATCTGGCTGAGATATATAGAGATTATCAATATCAACACCAATATTTTTTGCATATACTGGGTCAAGCGCATGCTCTGCATCAATAAATCCTGCAATTCCACCTTGCTTTTGTACTTCCGCCACCATATGTAGTGCAACGGTTGTCTTACCACTGGACTCGGGACCATATACTTCAATAATTCTTCCCTTAGGCACTCCACCTAGTCCAAGCGCGACATCCAGGCTTAAAGAACCAGTTGGCACTGTTTCAATATTCATGTTTGCACTGGAATCTCCCAGTTTCATAACAGAACCTTTTCCGTAAGCTTTTTCAATATGCATCAATGCAGCATCGAGTGCTTTCAACTTGTCATCTTTTTCCATTTTCAATCTCCTTTTCTATATTAAAACGTGAAGGGAAGGCCCCTACGTTGCATGAACAAATGTTCTGTTAATATCTTATTATATTTGTACAAATAAGTCAACTCCTTTTTCGTACAAATTATCGACAGCAGCACATGTAGTTAACATAAAATAGAGTAGATTTATCATATCATAAATCTACTCTCTCGTAAAGCGTATATCCCTACTCCCCGTATTGATATTTGAAATTTTTCTTATTTTTGAAATGCAGCCAAATCTAATGTTGCAAAATAATCGGCCGGAGTCTCTGCCCGACGGATCAACTGATAGCCGCCATCTTCCTTTAATAAAATTTCTGCAGATCGAAGCTTTCCATTGTAATTGTACCCCATAGAGAAACCATGCGCACCTGTATCATGGATTACGACATAGTCACCATTTTCTACCTCTGGCAACATACGGTCAATTGCAAACTTATCATTATTTTCACATAAACCACCGGTAACATCATATAAATGGTCACATGGCTGATTTTCTTTTCCTAACACAGTAATATGATGATATGCGCCATACATTGCCGGACGCATGAGGTTTGCAGCACAGGCATCTAAGCCTACATAATCTTTGTATATATGTTTCTGATGTAAAACTTTTGAAACAAGACATCCATATGGAGCAAGCATAAAACGACCCAATTCAGTAAATATTGCAACGTCATCCATACCAGCAGGCGTTAATACCTCTTCGTAGGCCTGTCTTACTCCTTCGCCGATTTCTAAAATATCATTGGCCTCCTGATCTGGTCGATATGGGATGCCAACACCACCAGAGAGATTAATAAACGCAATATGCACACCGGTTTCTTTCTGTAGCTCTACTGCTGTTTCAAAAAGAATTCTTGCAAGCTTTGGATAGTACCCCATCGCTACTGTATTGCTCGCTAAAAAAGCATGAATTCCAAAATGTTTCACACCATACGCCTTCATCTTTAAGAATGCCTCTTTCATCTGCGCCTTTGTCATACCATACTTTGCATCTTTTGGACTATCCATAATCTCGTTATGAAGAGTAAAGTCACCACCTGGATTATAGCGACAACACATCGTATCTTTAAATTCTGCAATTCCTGCATAGAAATCTACGTGACTTAGATCATCAAAATTTATAATTGCATCCAATTTTGCAGCTAATGCAAAATCTTCCGCAGGCGTTACGTTTGATGAGAACATGATATCATGACCATGAAAACCAACCGTATCCGAAAGCATCAACTCTGTGAAAGAGGAACAATCAACACCGATTCCTTCTTCCTTTAAAATTTGCATTAAAAATGGATTGGGTGTCGCTTTAACAGCAAAATATTCTTTAAATCCTTTATTCCAAGCAAAGGCAGCCTTAACTTTTCTTGCATTTTCGCGGATTGCTTTTTCATCATATA
>JBKTKK010000306.1:0-2781 GCA_047242405.1 Lachnospiraceae bacterium
TGTCTGCCTCTACCTTATAATTTGGTTTCATCTCTATCTGTCCTTGCTCATTCCTTACACGCCGAAATACATTACAATCACAACTTCCGTCATGCCTTGTCATGCTAACTTCTTCACAATCGTTTTTTGCTTCAAGAACAGCTTCTAGAACCTGCTTTCTTAACCAATTTACATATTCTTTATCGATAGTTTCTAGTTGTGGAATAAAGGAGGTCCCTGTCCCGGGACCTGAGTGATTGTGAGAAGCAACAAAAAAAATAGAATGAAGAGGAAGTCCTGCTACATCCGCGGCTTCCTGCCTAACCATAGACACAAATTCACTATTCCACCATAACAAATCTCCATATAGAAAGACAGCAGTATTATTTTTAGATTCTTGATAGTGAACACGGAGATAGATATCTTCCAGTACACCATCAAAAACATCAGTTCTTGTCGCATAGCCACATAGACGTAATGGACTTTGAGGAGTAATGATTCGTTTCGCTATACCTAGTTTCATAACAACTTCCTTCTGTGTGTTTTTTCACACTTTTAAATCAAGATGTAACAAGCACCTTTGTCTACCACATCTTTTTAAAGATATGGTACAATAGGAAGGGTACCAATTACTACTTAGTTAATGTTTTTAACACTTCATCGTTTATTTCGTGTATAGTTCAACAATTTTTAAAAAATTCCTCATGATATGAAACGGGTCTTTTACTGGTAAAGCAACTACCTTATTCATTGGTTTTCCGTCTCTTGCACAAATCTGTATCCATTCACCAATCTCCTGATTCGGAAAAATATCAAATACATATTCCTTACACATCTCATACGTATTTTTCATATCTTCCTCACCCGTAAGGTCATACAATAAAAGAAATAGATATAAGATTTCAGAATGAGGCCACCAAAGTTTCATATCCCATGTATCTAGGATTAGTTTTTCATACGAGCAAGGAGTATCCTCAATAAATTCTCCTTTTGGTTTGCCGCCCTCATAATCAACAAAACGTAATAATCCTCCATACTCCTTATCCCATCCTAGATTAAATGTAACTCTAGCAATCTGCAAGATTCTAGGCAGGTATTCCTCTAGATGATTCGTATCTTGTAAGATTTCAACCAAAAACCACAAATCCTCTAAGGTATGCCCTGGATTTACATGTCGGTCTAATAACCGAAGTTCTTTGTTCTCCAGAGTAGATTTGTGTTCCTTAATTAATCCTTTTTCATCATATAGTTCATTTAAAATATGAAGTGCCTTCTTTAATGCATACTCTCTTTCCTCTTCATAGGAATATCCCAATTCTTTTTTCATATGGTAATATTCATAAACTGTATTCACAAGTATCATAGGAATACCATGAATATTGTACCCTTCAGGAATTGGATAAGGTTCTGTCTTAAACTGATTATTTTTGATTCTAGTAACAATACTGTGATAAAGACCTTCTACCACTTGTATATCGCGATTGCCTATGACCTTGTGATATTGCGACAGGCCAATCAGTGCAAAACAATCTGCATAAATACTAGCATCATAAAGACCCGTATTTGTATCGGTAAATCTTTCTCCATCTCTGCTTAGTAGATAACAACACTTGTTATCATAAATCGAATGTTTTGTAATAAATTTATATGTACTGTCCATCCAGCGTTTTATATCTTTCGCCACTAAATTAGTGATTACATTATCTTGTATCAACTTAAATATACGACCAAGTACCCACAGCCATCTTCCTTGAGACCAGGTAAACTTATGGTCACTAATCATTTCATCACCATAATTATTGATACAATTTAAAATTCCACCATACGTTTTATCTTCATATTTTGACCAATACGGATAAAAATTCTCTGTAATCTCGGATAAATAAAACTTAGTAATATCTTCTCTCTCTATAGCAATCACCGTCCCTAAATACGTTTCACGCGCCAAAAGTTAATATATACCACACTTATAGCTAGTAACCAGAAACTTTCTTACTTATTTTTATCAGAAAGAGCAATCATTAACTGTTCAATTTCTGGTTTCACTGGTTTCTTAGCAACATATTGATTGCAAAGACCGATGCCATAGTAAACAACAAAAGAAATTGCCAAAGGTGCGATTAATGCAATATCAGCTTCAAACGAAAATCCCATCTTTGTTGCTACAAAAACTCCAAATCCAGCGATCATAGAAACAATTGCTGATTTAGAATCACAGTATTTAAATCGAGGGAATAACCCTAATAACAATGGAATCGCTGTTGGCCCAAGTAAAGCTGCAAACCAAGTCAGGATTAATCCAGTAACTCCTCCGAAGTAATCACTAAATAAAGCAAGGATTATTGTGAATCCAGTAAATGCTATTGTTGTAATTCTTGCATACCAAAGTGATTTCTTTTCTGAAGCTTTTAGTATCTCTGGCTTAAATATAGGTAAGATATCTCTAGTTAATACTGCAGAAATCGTATTGGCATCCGAGTTGCACATAGTCATCGTATTCGCAAACATCGATGCGAGTACTAGCCCTACCATACCAACTGGAAGGAATGTATTCGTAAGTGCTGCATATAACGTAGCTTCCGCTGCTTTCTGTGTTAGACCTGGGAACAATAATGGTCCACAAAACATTGGGAAGAACAGAATAAATGGCCATACTAAATATAACCCTGCGGAGAATAATGCTGCTCTCTTTGCTTCTTTTCCATTTGGAGTAGAAATAAATCTTGCTGCAAGATTCCAAGTACCACCACTATAACTAAAGAAAATTACAAAAAAGTAAAGAAGTGTCCAACTAAGTGATCC
>JBKTKK010000307.1:0-2781 GCA_047242405.1 Lachnospiraceae bacterium
ACAATAAATTGTTATGTATTTCCAGTATTTTTTGAAAATATTCATAATCAATATAATATTTTCGTTTATCTAAAGTTTATATCATTTAAAATATTTCTAGAAACTGGTTCGATATATATATTACCGTTATCTACAAATGCAATCTGTGCACCTTCCACCATTTCCTCTGCTTGTTTATCAGAGCTTCGCGCTATAAAATCACCAATTCGTATTTGCATTGGTCGCATTTCTAAGGCCACGACAAAGGCGGTTTCGTTGCCGTTTGCACCAGCATAGGCATTTCCCTTTAAGGACCCTAATACAACTATATTTCCCCTCGCAATTACTTTCGCGCCAGGATTGATGTCACCTAATACAATTATACTACTTTCTGATTCAATAACCTGGCCAGAACGAAGTGTTCCTTTATAAAATTGCCCTGCATTACCGGAGGACTCCGCTGTTGCTAACGTATCTTCTAAGTCCATAGCGCCTTCCTGTGTTTCCATTAGAGCCCGATCCACTGCCGCTTTAAAGTACTCTTCGGTACCTGCATCTTGGTCAATAATACAAACAACATTAATGTTCGTACATTGCGATATAATCTCCAAAATTTCTTCTTCTTCTTTGCTACTCAACTTTCTTCCTTCAAAAGTCAGTGCCATTTTTGCATTTTTAAAAAATTTAGCAGATTCTGTAAACTTTGCCTGTAGTTGTGACAGAAGCCGGTCAAAAGGTGCGTCTGAATCAAGACGCACCGCAATGCCGTATTTATTCCCTTTAATATTAACTAACTGGCTCATATACCCTTCACCTCATAGTTATTAGTCATTTGCGCTTTCACCTATCGAATTAATAAGTGCTTTACCATTTAATATTGTATCATAGTCTAGCCCGTCATTGAAGTAGTACCGATAAAATTCTCTAACAATAATCCCGGCATTGGCAGACGTATAACCATTTGGCATAGATACACTAACTGTAATTTCTGGATCATCATATGGAGCAAAACTTATAAAGTGCGCATGGCTCGCGCGCAATTTATTTTCCTGTGCTGTACCTGATTTAACAGCGACTTGGGTATTTAATGAAGCGAACAATCCTTCCGCAGAACCACCCATACCTTGACGTATAACGCCATTCATACCAGTCCATAACGTATCCCAAATTTTCCCATCTAAATCGACTGTGTGGTCCACTTCTGGAGTAAATTGCTCGATAACATTGCCATCGGTATCAGCGACTTTACTTACTAAAGTATAATCATACACCTTTCCTCTACTGGCAATTGCCGTAACATAGCGGGAAAGCTGTACGGTAGTAAAACTACTTGTACCTTGTCCAATGGCAGAAGAAATCGGTAATTCATCCGATATTTTCGGTTCACTTTCTGGTATTTCAATTCCTGTCTTCGTACCAAGTCCAAATAACTCTGCATACTTACGTAAACGCTCTAGTCCTAATTCTTGATTGTAAGTACCGTTTTCATCTAAACTTAAGCGGTATCCCAATTCATAGAAATAGATGTTACAAGATTTCGCAATGGCTTGCACCGTTGTAAGAGGGCCATGTACCCCAATTCCTTGGTTAAAGATCCAACAAGTCTGTTTGGTTAAATCAAATATACCTTCACAAACAACAGCATCATTTAAACCAATTACACCTTCCTCTAAGCCAGCAACTGCTGTAATCGGCTTAAAGGTTGAACCTGGTGCAATTCTGGTCTGGGAAGCACGATTGTAGAATGGCTGTGACAAGTCATTCTGCAATTGGCTATAATACTGTGCATCGATTGTACCGGAAAGTCGATTAATATCATACCCAGGATAAGATACCATTGCCAGAATTTCTCCTGTATTGGCATCCGTTACTACGGTCGAAGCAGAACAAGGATCCAAAGCCAATTGGGCAGGTGTTATTTCTAAATTTGTTATTTTTTCTTTCATAAAATTATAAGCATCGTCTTTATTTCCATTTGCGAGCTTAATAATTTCATTGGCATCCTTTTCACGATCCAAAACACCTTGATCGTAAAGAGCCAAACAAATTTCATTTCCAGTTATTATTTCATTCTGAATCAAATATTTGTAAATCTTCTTTGCAAAACCACTATCGTTTTTTATACTATTCATGATATAGTCTACGAAGACTTGATACATTTGCTCAGTGCTGGAATATTTCGAATCTGTCTCCAATTTTGATACGTCAAGCCAATTGGAGGTAATCGCTTCATAAAGAAGTTCTCTTAAACTTGCATCTCCTGATTTATAGCGCTTATAGACTTCATTATCTTTATCAACCTTATCACTAACAATAATCTTTTGATCGTCTACTAAGAAAGAATAAATATAATCGTAATACTCTCTCATTTCATCGGACAATTGATTCAGCGTTGATGCAGCCCCATTTTTTAACTCTGCTTCAATTTCTGTTAATTTCCCCTCATGGTAAGAGACAAATTTATTATAGATTCCCCTTTCTACTTGCGAAGCATCGTCATCAGCAAAGTCTGACATGTTTAAGACATTGTTATTAATCATTTGGAAATAAGCATCTTTAACAGGTATAACCCTTTCCTCCTGTTTCATCGTCTCTACAGGCGTATAATCGTAATTAACCAACTTTTCTACAAGAACACCGGCTAATTTTTGTTCAATTATGTTATAGGCTGCAATCTGCATCTCCATATCAATGCTCAAATAAACATCATTTCCTACTGTTGCAGGTGTACTGTCTATCGTTTCGAAAATTGTTCCTTGACTATCAAGATAAACGGTATCTTCACCTTTTGTTCCTTGTAAT
>JBKTKK010000308.1:0-2774 GCA_047242405.1 Lachnospiraceae bacterium
GAGGTCTGCTAGATCCAGATTCCAGGTATCAAACCTTTACAAATTTAAATAAAAAATATAGCGAAGGACGAATAATGTTTTCTTGGTTTTCGTGGCTTACAGGAAGCTATAATGCGGAAGCCTCGGGTCATGTGAATCATGAGAGTTTACCCAATGGGTATGTGGCACTTCCGGCAGAGGATATGAAAATATATGAAGCAGCAGATCAAACGGTAGGGAGAAACTGGTATTTGGCCATCAATAAAAATTCTTTAAATATCGAGAAAGCCTGTGAATTTTTAAACTGGCTCTATGATCCAGCGGTGGAAGCATTTTTATACAACGGACCAGAAGGAGTAACTTGGGAGAAAGATGCGGAGGGAAATCCATACATAACAGAAGATGGATGGAATATGATTGAAAATAAAACAGAGGATTTAATGCCAAATAATGAGGGCTCCTTTAACGATGGTCTAGCGCCCTTTAATTCCCTTGGCTTACAGGCAGCTGCCATTCGGGATGGACATACGATGAGTTATCGGTATTGGGATTCGACGAATCAAAAAAATAGGACAGAATTGGATAAAGAAGTGTTTTCTTTTTATGGGACCGATTCCTTAAAGGATTATTTGAATGAAAATGACATGTTTGCAAAATCTACGATAGCAGTGAATATGATTTCTGCTGTACCGAGTGAATTAGGGAAAAAAATAAGTGAAATTGGACAGATTGTCCGTAGCATATCTTGGGATATGGTTTATGCAAAAGATGAAGCAGAATTTGAGCAGTTATGGGAAGGGATGGTAGAAAAGGCCAAGGAATGTGGAATGGAAGAAGTAATTACTTACTATGAAACAGAGTGGAAGGAGGCGTTGAAAATAGCCCAAAAATATGAATAATCGGAAAACTATTTGTAAAAACAAAAAGATTAGTTAGAATTAGTTCAAAAAACTAGAAAGTTTACAATAGAGTCATGCTCTCTTTTTCTTTATAATTTTTTGTGGAGGCGTCTTAAGCCTTGGTGCTAGCTGCTAGGATATGTAAGGGGATAGATCTAAATGCTAGATAAACTGCAGGGAAAGGGAGAAAACAAGTATGAAACCTTGGGATTATGGTCCTTTAAGAGTAAATGAAACGGAGCGGTATTTTTCCAATGGAAAGCAACCATTTTTTTGGCTAGGGGATACGGCATGGCTGCTTTTTTCCAGGCTTACTGAGAATGAAGCTTACGATTATTTAATGAATCGAAAACAGAAAGGATATAATGTCATTCAAGCAACTTTAATTCATGAATGGCCACAGAAAAATTTTGAAGGTGCCAATGCACTAAAATATAACAGTTTTTCGTCGCCAGATTTGGCAAGCGGTTACTGGCAGAGGATAGATAATATAATAAATATAGCAGAAGAGTTAGGAATATATTTTGCGCTATTGCCTACTTGGGGGAGCAATGTAAAGAGTGGCTGTTTAAATATGGATAATATAGATGCTTATATGGACTTCTTATTAGAGAGATACGGTTTACGACCAAATGTCATTTGGTTAGTTGGCGGTGATGTGAGAGGTGATTGCGCATTGGAGCTTTTTTCCCATATGGGACATCGGCTAAAAGGTGGTAGTAGGGACCAGCTCGTTGGTTTCCACCCCTTTGGCCGCACGAGTTCTTCCCTCTGGTTTCATAAAGAGAGCTGGCTGGATTTTAATATGTTTCAGTCAGGACATCGGCGCTATGACCAAGTAAATATGAACGCCTGGGACGATGGAGGAGAGAGAGAAGGAATTTATGGGGAAGATAACTGGCGCTACGTAAGGCGAGATTTGGCTAGAACCCCTCTAAAGCCAGTACTAGATGGGGAACCATCCTATGAACAGATTTTACAAGGATTACATGACGAAACCCAACCATATTGGCAGGCAGCTGATGTAAGGCGTTATGCATACTGGTCGGTATTTTCGGGGGCGTGCGGCCATACTTATGGGGATAATGCAATCATGCAATTTTTCAATAAAAAAAGAGATGAAAAAGGCGCCTTTGGTGTGCGACAAGATTGGAAAGAGGCGATGCATAATCCTGGTTGTGCCCATATGGTCCATTTAAAACAGCTTATGGAAAAAGTTAACTTCCAGAAAGGAAGTTCCGAGGATTACTTAGTTTTAAATGGGCAAGATGAGCGATACTGTCATATTAGTGTTTTTACAACGGAGGAAGATTTACTTGCTTACGTATATGAACCCCATGCATTCGCCCTTAGTTTAAGGAAGTATGAGGGAGAGTTGTCCGCTTACTGGTTCAATCCGGAAAATGGTATTTCTAGTTACATAGGTAGAGTCAATGGAGGCAAGACACAATCCTTTCGTCCACCGGCTCGTTTGGAAGGGCAGTCGGATTGGGTGCTAATTCTCCATAAGGAATAAAAGAAATGGGACCACTTTTTGATGAGAAAAATGGTTCCTTTTTTTATGGGAGGAAGAACATCAATTTTTCAGTAAAATGTACAAAAATGGTAGAAATTTACTTATAAATATATTAGAATAGGCAGTAAGTACGAAAAAAGTAGTTTATAAATAAAAAGTAATTTCTAATAAGACCGTTTTAAAAAATGTCTTATTTGGATGGTATATCCAAAATAAAAAAGAAGTAAGTAGAATGTAAAAAAGTAAAGGAGAAATGATGAATCAACTTTGGTCAGCCGATTTAAAGAATGGTACGTTTCAAAATCCACTGCTATATACGGATTATAGTGACCCGGATGTCATACGGGTTGGAGCAGATTATTATATGATAGCCTCTAGTT
>JBKTKK010000309.1:0-2772 GCA_047242405.1 Lachnospiraceae bacterium
GTCAGCCTATTTCTTGATCGTAAAATTCGCTATTTAGAAATAACTGAAATTATTGATACGGCGATGCAAACGATTCCGTTTGTAGAAAATCCAACGGTCGATCAGATACTAGAGATAGAGAAAATGACATATGAATTGATTGAAAGCAGGTGGTAAAAATGAATTTGATGAGTTTATTATGTTTCTTAATTATTTTCAGCCTGGTTGTATTTGTACATGAATTTGGCCATTTCCTATTGGCAAAAAAAAATGGGATAGGTGTAGTTGAGTTTTCTATTGGAATGGGACCAAATATATATAGCTGGGTAAAAAATGGTACCCGTTACTCCATAAAATGGATTCCTTTCGGTGGTGCATGTCAGATGTTGGGCGATGATAATGGTATCCCAGATCCCGACGAAGTCGTTTCTGATGATTTACATGCCTTCAACAATAAACCAATCTGGGCTAGAATTTCTGTTATTGCAGCTGGGCCAATCTTTAACTTTATTCTTGCTTTCCTATTAGCGGTAATCGTTATTAGTTTTGCAGGAACGGACAAATCAATTGTGCAAAACGTGATAGAAGGTTATCCGGTAGAAGCAGCGGGTATTCAGCCAGGTGATGAAATTGTAAAGATTAATGGGGAAAGCATCCATTTTTACCGAGAAATTTTATTATATCTACAGCTTAATCCGGGAAAAACTTTAAATGTGGAATATATCCGTGATGGAGAACGCTACAAGGCCACGATTCAACCGAAGTGGAGTGAAGAAGAAAATAGCTATTTAATGGGAATTCAGGGGTATGCGGGGTTGCGTTATGAAGTAGGAGCTTTGCAGACACTAAAATATAGCTTGTATGAAGTGAAATATAATATCGTTACTACTTTTAAGAGTCTTGGAATGCTATTCACAGGGAAGGCATCGATCAATGACTTAAGCGGGCCTGTTGGCATTGCGGAATTTGTCGATGATATTGTTGATGATGTTGTGCAAAATACCCAGGAACAATCCTTTGGTGATAAGGCGGTGACGATGTTTTTAACATTGGCAAACTTTGTTATCTTAATCAGTGCAAATTTAGGGGTAATGAATTTACTACCGATTCCAGCTCTCGATGGGGGACGGCTTGTATTCCTCTTTATTGAGGCTGTTCGAGGGAAACCTATTTCTAAGGAAAAAGAAGGTATGGTTCACATCATTGGTTTTGTATTGTTAATGGTCTTAATGGTAGTGGTATTATTTAATGATGTAAGGAAAATTTTTATATAACATGAGGTTAATGCAACGGACAAATTTGTAGGAGTAAGTATGTATCGAGATAAAACGAAAATTATAAAAATAGGAAATCGCGTCATTGGTGGTGGTAATCCTATTTTAATACAGTCTATGACAAATACGAAAACGGAGGATGTAGAGGCAACCGTCAAACAGATACTTCGTTTGGAAGAGGCAGGCTGTGATATTGTGCGTTGTGCAGTACCAACGATGGCAGCTGCTCAAGCGTTAAAGGATATAAAAAAGCAAATTCATATACCACTCGTTGCGGACATTCACTTTGATTATCGCTTAGCCATTGCAGCGATTGAAAATGGCGCAGATAAGATTCGCATCAATCCAGGTAATATCGGAGAGAATGATAAGATAAGAATGGTAATAGAAAAGGCGAAGGAATATCAAATTCCAATCCGCGTTGGGGTAAATTCTGGTTCTTTAGAGAAAAGCCTCGTAGAAAAGTATGGTGGAGTTACTGCGGAGGGAATTGTTGAAAGTGCTCTTGATAAAGTGAAATTAATTGAGCGTATGGGATATGATCAATTAGTTATTAGTATTAAGTCCTCTGATGTATTGATGTGTGTGAAAGCCCATGAATTATTGGCGCCATGCACCAACTATCCATTGCATGTAGGGATTACAGAGTCTGGTACAATAACATCTGGAAATATTAAGTCTTCGGTTGGTCTTGCCCTCATTTTAAATCAAGGTATTGGCGATACAATTAGGGTGTCCCTAACCGGAGATCCAGTTGAGGAAGTCAAGTCTGCCAAATTAATTTTGAGAACGCTAGGACTTAAACCGGGTGGAATCGAAGTAGTATCTTGTCCAACCTGTGGTAGAACACAGATTAATTTAATTCAGTTAGCGAATGAAGTAGAAAATTTAGTAGTTGGTTTTGACAATTTAAATATTAAGGTAGCTGTCATGGGTTGTGTAGTAAACGGACCAGGGGAAGCAAAGGAAGCCGATATTGGTATTGCTGGTGGAAACGGCGTGGGTGTCCTTATAAAACATGGTCAGATCATAAAAAAACTACCAGAAAATGAGTTATTAAATGCTTTGAAAGAGGAACTAGATAACTGGCACCAATAGAAAGGAATGGTGGATATGTCTAAACAATTTTTAGACACGTTTCCAACTCTCCAATTGAAAAAGGAACTTAAAGAGCTTTTAGACTTAGTGAGTGTGTTACATATTAACTATACTAGGGATAGAAGCTCTATCCGTGTTTACATTAAATCTCCAAGGCTGATTGAGAAAGAGGTTATATATGATATAGAAAGACAGATTGAAGCTCAACTCTTTCAAGGTCAGAATCTTGCAGTTCAACTAATGGAGCAGTTTGAATTATCGGAACAATATACGCCGGAAAAGCTTTTTTGTGTATATCGCAAAAGTATATTATTGGAATTTAAACAATATAGTGATTTGGAATATAACTTACTTAGAAAAGCAGAATGGGAATTCCCAACAGAAAATTTTTTACAATTAAAATTAGAAGATAGTATGTGGT
>JBKTKK010000310.1:0-2760 GCA_047242405.1 Lachnospiraceae bacterium
GAACGTACCAGATACTAGGCCTGCTAAAACATCACTTGGATAATGTACAAAAAGATAAATTCTGGAAAATCCAATTAATGTAGCTAGGAATAACACTAGAAATTGAATTGGTACATTCATGTAACAAAGGGCGACTGCGCATGCAAAAGAAGTCGCAGTATGCCCTGACGGAAAGGAAGATCCAAACGGACGTTTTACTAAAACTTTCACAGAAGCTTCTTGCTCAAAAGGACGTTTTCGTGTAAACAATGGCTTTACCAATAAGTTTATGACAAAGGCACAAATTCCCAGAGTGATTAAAGTAACCATACCTTCTGTTCTATATGTAGGGTTAATAATTAAGATAAGAGCTAAAGCAATCCAAATAAGCCCTCCATTCCCCATCATTGTAATAAATAACATAAATTTATCCATCCTTGAACTACGTATCTTCTGGATTTCAAATAGTATTTTTCTGTCCCAGTTTTGGTTCATTTCGACCACTCCTTCCGAACATTTCATTTTTCGTCATATTTCTTCTATTATAGATTAAAAATGTTACAAGCCTGTGAATAAGAAGTATATTCAATGCAAAATATTGTAAAAAAATACAAACGACTTGTCCAAATCTATTTTCATTGACTCTCATGACAGGCATATACAATCCTGCCATGAGAAAATACTCATGTGGTAATAAACGTATTATACCCTGATTGTCGCAATGTTTGTTCCATTTGTACAGCATTATTCAGCATGGCAAATGCCCCTACCTGCACTTTATATAATCCATCATCAAAGATTAAAAATGCAGGATATCCCTGCTCGAGTAATTCATTTAACAGCTCATTTGCAGTATTCGTATTTCGAAAGGCTCCCACTTGCACGCGATATAATCTCTGTTCTGCTTCCTCTTCACTTCCATTTGTATTTTCATCTTTTTCCATTCCTGTTGCATTAAAAAAAGCATTTACGATTGCATCTGCAATTTCATTAAATAACTGGTCAAACTTTTCATTATCATTGCGATTATTAATAAATCCCAATTCTACTAAAACAGCGGGCATTCTTGAATTTTTTAAGATCATAAGGTTTGGACGTTCTTTGACCCCGCGATTTTCAAACCCTAACTTTTCTAATTCAAAATTAATCTCTTTTGCCAAATCAAACGCCGGCGTGTTCTCACGAAATACAAAGATTCTACGCCTGTTGCTGTGTCAGGCTTAGCTGCAGCATTTCTATGGAGAGAAAGCAGATAATCCGCATTTGCTCGATTTGCCATTTGGGCTTTTTGATGTGGGGTATCGTAAACGTCTGTCGTTCTCGTGTATACGACATCTACGCCATTTTGTTCTAAGCGTTGGCCAACTGCCATTGCCATTGCCAGGTTATCGTCTTTTTCTTGCCTTCCTTCAAAAACATTTCCCGGGTCTTGCCCCCCATGGCCCGGATCTATTGCAACCAATTGTCTTGCCAAAACAAAAACTCCTTCCACACAATCTTATGTAGTATTAACATATGCGGAAAAATTGAATTTGTTGCCGTATTTCCTTAATTTATCTATTTCCAAAAAGAAAATATACTTTTTAACTTATCAATCTCAAACTTATCAATTGCTTTTTCCTTTATTGGATCTGAAACGCTCATTGGATCAACATCATTAAATGAATCAAAACTGATTGTAAAACAACATTTACTGACTTGTTGATTTGGAATTTTTAGTTGTTCTAACAAATAACCTCCCGACTGGGTGAGATCAATTGTTATTTGCATTAGTCTTTTGCTTTCTCTATCAATAAGCAATCGAAATCTCGCGCCAAGTTTCGATTGATCCATTTGAGTGCTCGTAAACGGTATAAATTCTTTTCGTATGGCACCAGGAATTTCTAATCTCACATCATAGTACTGCTTCTCCTCCGTGTTTTCTCCATCTACTACTTCCATCTTAACACGATTATCGGTAAGAAAAGCTAAGAGCTTTTTCATGCTAAAATCCATTTCTGTACCTGTACTTATTTCGTTCCGTAACCAAATCCCGTAAAGCTGTGTATAAAAAACTGCCAAATTATTTTCCTGTATAATATAATTTTTTAATGGAATCCCTATGTTGATTCCACCAATACTCACATCTACGTCTCCTTCTACATAACTAGTAAAAGGATTAACCGTGGATTGTAATGTTGTATTTGCCTCTACCCCAATATTTACATTATTCTCTCCTACATAATTTAAAACAACATTTAAATTTCCCGTTACCGAATTTATTTCTTTCATCGCATGGGCCGATTTTAATAAGATTGCAGCCGCCGCAATCTTTTTTGAACACCCTGTCAGACTACTTACCACTATGGTCATGCAAAGGATTCCTATAACAAATCGTTTTCTCTTTTTCATGAAATATACCACCTTCTGATCTTCTAATCTCTTATAACCGTTCTGATATTTTTACCTAATATAGAACTACAGTACCAAGTTTAGAAAATTCTCTCTTAATTATAACACGAATAATTCTTGTACAATTGAATCTTTTTTAAATAATTTTTAATTTTTTCTAACAATATATAACAGTTCCCAAAAAGAAACCCTTTTATATCCTACATTTTATTTTTCAATATAGAAATTATTGTCATCCAATATAATTATCACCATCTTAAAATAAATCAAATGTCACATAATAAACTTATAAAAAATGAAAGGAGAATAAATATGGATCAATTAAATGATATAAAAGAGACACTCAAAAAGAGAATGCAAGTCCTCATACGCTTCCTTTAGCAATTGCAA
>JBKTKK010000311.1:0-2759 GCA_047242405.1 Lachnospiraceae bacterium
ACTTAATATCGAAGAGGCAAAACAAATCTGTGATGAACTAGAGTTTAAATCACTGCGCAATGAATTTGAACAGGGCTGGGGCGAGAATAAGGAAGAAGAAATCTTTACTTATGAATTAATTGAGGAAGAAGAAAGAGCCAAAGAAATCTTTAACGAGGCAGACAACTATAGTGAAGTTGGTATTCAACTTTTAGCAGAAGATGGTTTCATTCTAGGAATCGCAGTGTCATTTGAACTGTCAAAAGCTTATTTTATAAGAAAATCTCAGGGTATAACCGATGAGCAAATAAAAGAATGGGTGTTGGGATTAGAAAAAAAACATGCGCGGATCTATACGATGGACTTAAAGGCGATGTTACCTTATTTACAAATGAAAGAATCTAAGAAATTTATGGATATTGGGGTTGCAGCCTATTTATTAAATCCATTAGAGTCAAGCTATACGTATGAAGTAGTTGCCCAATCCATTTTAAATGTTCATTTTCCGTCTAAGGCAGACCTCTTTGGGAAAAAGAAAATAGCCGCATTTATGGAATCTGCACCAGAAGTTGTTATGGAGTATGGTTGTCAACAAGCCATTTGTGCGATGTTAGCAGGTCCAAAACTATTAAAAATGTTGGCAGATCAGCAGATGTTAGAACTATATCGAAAAGTAGAACTTCCTCTTATTTACTGCCTGTATCGTATGGAAGACCGTGGAATCATGGTAAAGGCGGAGGAATTAGAAGCATATGGCAAACGTCTTTTTGTTAGTATACAAGCGTTAGAGCAAGAAATATATGGGTTAACCGGGGAAGAATTTAATATAAATTCTCCAAAGCAGTTAGGGGAAATTCTCTTTGGCAAGTTAAATATGCCGTACGGAAAGAAGACAAAGACCGGTTATTCCACTTCTGCGGATGTACTAGAAAAATTAGCACCAGAATATCCGGTTGTAGGCAAAATACTAGAGTATCGTCAGCTGACGAAACTAAAATCGACGTATGCCGATGGTTTGGCAACATACATTGGGAAGGATGGACGAATTCATAGTACCTTTAATCAAACAATTACTGCAACAGGACGTATTAGCAGTACAGAACCGAATTTACAAAACATACCGATCCGAATGGAATTAGGAAGAGAAATTCGAAAAGTGTTTGTTCCAGCGGAGGGTTATGTATTTGTCGATGCGGATTATTCACAAATTGAACTTCGTGTTCTTGCGCATATGTCTGGGGATGAAAGTTTAATTGAAGCTTATCGTACTGCACAAGATATTCATGCCTTAACGGCTTCTCAAGTATTTCATACGCCTTTAGAGGAGGTTACTTCATTGCAGAGACGTAATGCAAAGGCTGTAAACTTTGGAATCGTGTATGGAATCAGTGCCTTTGGGCTTAGTGAAGATTTGAGTATAACAAGAAAAGAAGCTTTAGAATATATTGAAAAATATTTTGAGACCTATCCTAAGGTAAAAGAGTTTCTAGACAAATTAGTGGAGCAAGGAAAAGAGGATGGATTTGTATCTACCTTATATCATAGACGTAGACCGATTCCAGAATTAAAATCCACGAATTTTATGCAACGTTCCTTCGGTGAGAGAATAGCGATGAATTCTCCAATTCAAGGGACAGCAGCTGATATAATGAAAGTGGCAATGATCCGTGTAGACGATCGCTTAATCTGTGAAAAGTTAAAGTCACGCGTTGTTTTACAGGTCCATGATGAATTGTTAGTTGAAACATGGAAGGATGAATTGGAAGAAGTAAAGCGGATTATTACAGAAGAAATGCATGCGGCAGCTAATTTAGAGGTGCCATTAGAAATTGATTTACAAACTGGAAATAGTTGGTTTGAAACAAAATAGAGAGAAAAGGTATGGCATATGAAAGTAATCGGTATCACTGGCGGAGTCGGCGCGGGTAAGTCTACCATATTAAATATTTTAGAAAAAGATTATGGTGCATATTGTATTCTTGCTGATGAGGTGGGGCACCGGCTCATGCAGCCGGGTGGTCCAACCTATGAAAAAATAGTAAAGACCTATGGGAGCGAGGTTTTACGAGAGGATGGGCAAATCAATCGAAAAAAATTAGGAGAAATTGTTTTTTCAACGGAAGAAGAACTTAAAAAATTAAATGAATTAACCCATCCGACCATTCGTGAAGCAATAAAGGAAGAAATTAAGAAGGTTCGTCAAGAAGCCACACACAAAATCCTTGTTTTAGAGGCAGCTATCTTAAAAGAAGGAGGATTAGATGTTCTTTGTGATGATATTTGGTATATTTATGCAGAGGAGTCGGTACGGGTGAAGCGTTTAATGGATAGCAGAGGTTATTCCGAGCAGAAGTCGTATGAGATTATTAGTCGGCAGATGAAGGAAGAAGCCTATAGGAATTTTAGCCATTATGTTATTGATAATAGCAATAAGCTTGATGATTGCGTAAAACAGATTCAAAAACGGTTAAATGAGATATTTCTTGACAGCGCACATCTTGCCAACTATAATGGAACAGATACAAATAAATGAATTTTTATAGATAAGGATGGGCTATCATGCGATTTGTCAGCATAGCGAGTGGCAGCAGTGGAAACTGTACCTATATTGGATCGAACCAGACGCATATCCTCATAGATGCGGGCATTTCCTGTAAAAGAATTGATACAGGCCTTAAAGAATTAGGGATTAAAAGTGGAGAACTTGATGGGATTTTTATTACACATGAACATTCCGATCATATTCAAGGACTTCGCGTTATGTCAAAAAAATTCTCTGT
>JBKTKK010000312.1:0-723 GCA_047242405.1 Lachnospiraceae bacterium
ATATTATTATATGGTAAAGCCAAAGGATAAGTTAGAAGTTTTATCTCGTTTACTTGATATGTACAATCCAAAATTGTCTCTTGTGTTTTGTAATACAAAGCGTCAGGTAGATGAGTTAGTCGATGGCCTTCAAGGACGTGGATATTTTGCGGAAGGGCTTCACGGAGATTTAAAACAAAGTCAAAGAGATCGCGTTATGCACGGCTTCCGTAATGGAAAGACTGAAATATTAGTAGCGACTGATGTGGCAGCTAGAGGCATTGATGTCGATGATGTAGAAGCTGTATTTAATTATGATATACCACAAGATGATGAATATTACGTACACAGAGTTGGTCGTACCGGTAGAGCAGGTAGAAATGGATTGGCCTTTAACTTTGTTGTGGGTAGAGAAATTTATAAGCTCAAAGATATTCAACGTTACTGTAAAACAAAAATACACGAACATCCAATCCCATCCATTAATGATGTAAGCAGAATCAAAATGGATACGGTTTTAGCAGATATGGACCGTATTATCGAAGAGGGTGGACTTGAAAAATACGTTCAGGCTATTGAAAAGAAAATCAATGAAGAAGAGTATTCTTCTTTAGAGTTAGCTGCAGCATTTTTAAAAACGATGATTGGTGATGAAGGGGAAGAAATTGAATCACCTGTATTTGCACCATCAACCGAGCGTAAGAGTAGTGGGCGCGGTCGTGGGAATGGAAGTGGAAATCGTTC
>JBKTKK010000312.1:733-2758 GCA_047242405.1 Lachnospiraceae bacterium
AATCGTTCTTCGGAAGGAATGGCTCGTTTATTTATTAATATTGGTAAAAACCAAAATGTTCGCCCTGGCGATGTTTTAGGTGCAATTGCAGGAGAATCTGGAATAGCGGGTAAACTAATCGGTAGCATCGATATGTATGATAAATATACATTTGTTGATGTACCAAAAGAGTATGCATCTGACATTTGTACTGCTATGAAGAATTGTAAAATCAAAGGGAAAAGCTTTAATATAGAAAAGGCCAATCGTAAATAGTAGGGTGAGTTAAAAAGATTATGATAGAAAGATCTGCCATAATCTTTTTTGTTTACCTTTTTTACCTTAATCACGGCGATATGTTAGTTTCATTGTGCAAGAACCCTATCCTTTTTAATTATATTTTAAAATTGGAGCGATTAAAATTCAAAAAAAGAAGGATGAGGGGGATCATCCTTCTTTTTTTTTGGATTAACCAAAGTATCTTTCAAGTAAACCTTGGAATGCTTTTCCATGTCTAGCTTCGTCTCTAGCCATTTCATGAACTGTGTCATGGATTGCATCTAGGTTAGCAGCTTTTGCACGTTTAGCAAGATCGAACTTACCAGCTGTAGCACCGTTTTCTGCTTCAACTCTCATCTCTAAGTTCTTCTTTGTGCTGTCTGTAACGACTTCACCAAGTAATTCAGCGAACTTAGAAGCATGTTCTGCTTCTTCAAAAGCAGCTTTTTCCCAGTATAAACCGATTTCTGGGTATCCTTCTCTATGAGCGACTCTAGCCATAGCTAAGTACATACCAACTTCTGTACATTCACCTGCAAAGTTTGCTCTTAAATCTTCCATGATATCTTCGCTTGCTCCCTGTGCAACACCTACTACATGTTCTGCTGCCCAAGTTCTTAAACCAGATTGTTCTGTGAACTTAGAAGCTGGTGCTTTACATTGAGGACAGAATTCTGGAGCTGCCTCACCTTCATATACATAACCACATACTTGACATACAAATTTTTTCATAATTACTTATTCTCCTTTTATGTTTGTTTTATAATGGGCGAAAAAATTATTTTCGCGAATTCTTTTACTTGGTAACCAAATCAGTAATGATTACTGATATTAATTTAGCATACGGATTCCGAATTGTCAAGAGCTTTTTGTAAGTTTATTTTTTCTTTTTGACAATCAACACAAATTCCATGAAAAAAAACGGTATGACCTTCTATTATACCATCAAAATTTTCATTTGCTACGGAATTGATGGAATGCATCGCTTCCATTGGAATATCCTGCACACAACCGCATTCTTTGCATAGGAAGTGATAATGTGGGTGGGTATTTGGGTCAAAATGGTCTGCATTATCACCACAAGAGATCTTTGTAATTTCCCCAATGGAAGCGAGCAAAGAGAGATTACGGTAAACGGTACCCAAACTAATATTTGGAAACTCTTCTCTTATATTCATATACACGGTATCTGCAGTGGGATGATCTGTTCTCGTAGCAAGGAATGCCTTGATGGCTTCTCTTTGTTTGCTATGTTTTAACATAATATCTTCTCCTTAAAACACAAATTATCAATAATAGTAACAATTACTATATTAAATATAATTGATAGAACAAGGAAAGTCAAGGGAATCATAAGGAATCAAGGAAATATAAAAATAATCTTGCTTTTTGAAGGCAGCTATGCTAATATTTATGCGTTTGTTTCGAATAGAATAAGGTTATAGGATCGTTATACAAAACTAGTAGGTAAGATAGGAGATAACAATGACAAAAAATATGACCGTAGGTAGCCCTACAAAATTAATTTTAATGTTCTCATTTCCCCTTTTAATCGGGAATGTCTTTCAGCAGTTCTATAATATGGTCGATGCCATCATTGTAGGTCGTGCGTTGGGGGTTGAGGCGCTAGCAGCGGTAGGTGCGACAGGTTCTATCAATTTTTTAGTGCTCGGTTTTGTTATGGGAATCACAAGTGGTTTTTCAGTGCTTGTAGCTCAAAGTTTCGGTGCCCAAGATTATACAAGATTAAGGCAGACAGTAGCGATA
>JBKTKK010000313.1:0-2758 GCA_047242405.1 Lachnospiraceae bacterium
CGGTAACTCCAACTGCTGGAACCTTTACTCTATGGCGACATAAGTAGCCAATGGCCTGCAATGCCTCCTTGGTATCATTTACATAAATCCAGGCCCTTGTATCGTCCATTTTTTTATGTTCACATGTTAATGTAGCAACGCATCCGTTTCCAAAGGCCTGGTCGATAAATTGATGTGCATCTACTTTTTCTCCAATGATAGGTACAAAGATATCATTTCCTTGACTAGATCTTGAATCAATACTAATATGTTCAATGATTTGCTCCCCATCTCCACATAATAATACACCACTGGTCGCTTCTACAATATCTTTTACTTTAATATTTAGCATAAATATTCCTCTTCTTTTTTACTTAAAATTTCTTTAATAATGTTGTGTTCTGAAAATGGCCGCTTTATGCCGTCTGTTTCTTGATAATCTTCATGCCCTTTTCCGACAAGAACGATAAAATCGCCCTTTTGTGCATTCGTAATACTATATCCAATGGCCTCTTTCCGATCTGGTATAACCATATAGTCTCCGTCTGTTTTTTTCATGCCCTGAATAATGTCCTCTATAATTGCCATCGGCTCTTCCTGTCTGGAATTATCTTCTGTTATTATGGATAGGTCTGCGTAAGTACCACTGATTTCACCCATACTGTAACGCCTTAAAACAGAGCGATTTCCTCCACAACCAAAGATACACACAAGTCGTGTAGGATTGTATTCTTTCAAAGTCACTAATAAACTTTCCAGACTCGCTGCATTATGTGCATAATCGATCATCACATGAAATTTAGGATTCGAATAAACGACTTCCACCCTTCCTTTTACATGTACTTGATATAAGGCCTTTGTAATATTTTCCACAAAACAGCCAATTTCCATACAGCAACTTAAGGCAGCTAGACCGTTGTAAATGTTAAACCGCCCCGGAACACCAAGTACAAGAGAAAATTCGTGTACTTCACTAGAGGAAGGATGATATCCCACTCGTACCCGATTGTTGATGATACAACAGGAAGAGCCGAGAAATTCCTCTGATTTTACAAAGTTTAGATTCGTGGCCATATAAGTGGCCATCTTTTCCATCCCATAAGTAATTACTTGGCAAGATTTCTCCTCTAACATTTTCCTCACATATTTGTCATCTTCATTAACGATTGCGACGTTACAGTTAGAAAATAAGGTACTTTTCCAATAGATATATTCTTCGAAATCTTTGTGCTCTTTTCCTCCTATATGATCCGGAGAAAGATTTGTAAATATTGCATAATTAAAATGAATTCCAGCTACTCTCCCCATTTTCAAACCGATGGAAGAAACCTCCATTATAACGTAGTGACAGCCGGCTTTTACCATTTTATCGATTAACCTTTGCACTTCATAGGAGGGCGGTGTCGTATGCTCTAATCCGATCCGTTCCTGCATAATATAAGCCCCATTCGTTCCGATTAACCCTACCTTATTTCCCTCTTCCTCTAAGATTCTTTTAATCATATAAGAAGTGGTCGTTTTCCCTTTTGTGCCAGTAATGCCTATCATAATACATTTTTTTGCTGGATGTTCAAAGTAATTGGCCGACAAATATGCTAAGGCGCGACTACAATCCGCAACTAAAATTATGTTTGTATTACGAATGAGGGACTTAGCGGAATAGCGTTCCATATGAATTTTATGTTCAACGACTATTCCACTAGCCCCTTTCTCTAAAGCCTGTTCTATATATTCTTGACCATCCTCTGTTGTACCTTTCACGCAAACGAATAAACTACCTTCTTTTACGCTTCTGGAGTCATAAGCTATATCTGTTACAGAAAAATCTACATTTCCCTTTATCACCATGTAAGAAATTCCATTTAACAAATCTCGTAAGGTCATAGAATACTCCTATATCGTTTTAGAATAGTCCGGTGATTGCACCATTTTCATCTACATCGATATTATATGCAGCAGGTGTTTTTGAAAGGCCTGGCATCGTTACAACGTTTCCAGTTAAAACAACTACAAACCCTGCTCCTGCACTCACGTAAACATCGCGCACACTTATCTTAAAATCCGTTGGACGTCCCAATTTTGTTTGATCATCAGACAAGGAATATTGATTTTTTGCCATACATACT
Source organism: Lachnospiraceae bacterium (assembly GCA_047242405.1). Taxonomy (GTDB): domain Bacteria; phylum Bacillota; class Clostridia; order Lachnospirales; family Lachnospiraceae; genus Fimimorpha. Next base: position 2,106 of record JBKTKK010000313.1, read on the forward strand.
GGAAGATTTGAAAAACCAAGTTCTCCTAAGCGATTCAGGGCTTTTCTTGCTGCTGGAGCGAAAACAACTCCATCGGCTCCATAAATTTCCTTTGCAATTGTTTCAATCTTTTCCTTTAACGGTAAATCCAACTCATATAATGGATGGTAATTGCTTTCTTTCGTTTCTAATGTTGTAATAACCTTTTCTGCCAACTCTCTTCCACCTTCGCCACCTTTTTCCCATACGTTTGCTAAGGCAAATTCACAGCCATGTGTTTCACAGAAGTTCTTAATAAAGGCATACTCTGCTTCGGTATCGGTTAAGAACGCATTTAATGTAACGACGATAGGCACACCAAATTTTTGTAAGTTTTCAATATGCTTTTCTAAGTTTACAATGCCCTTTTCTAAAGCTTCTAAATTTTCTTCTGTTAGTTCTGTTTTCGGCACTCCACCGTTGTATTTTAATGCTTTAACCGTGGCGACTAACACGACTGCGTCTGGCTTTAATCCAGCTTGGCGGCATTTAATATCCATGAATTTTTCCGCCCCTAAATCTGCACCAAAACCGGCTTCTGTTACGACGATATCTGCCAATTTTAAAGCTGTCTTTGTTGCTCTCACACTATTGCAGCCATGAGCGATATTGGCAAATGGGCCACCGTGTACGTG
>JBKTKK010000314.1:0-2741 GCA_047242405.1 Lachnospiraceae bacterium
CAATACCTCTGCACTCTGCTCTGCCGTTAAATCTAGCTTAACTCCCAACGCTTCTAACACATCTGCACTTCCACATTTACTCGATACACTTCGCCCCCCATGTTTTGCCACTGGAATCCCCCCTGCTGCAATAACAAAGGATGAAACAGTTGAAATGTTAAATGTATAGGCTTCATCCCCTCCTGTACCAACGATCTCTAATACATCCGTATCGTGTGTTAATTTTGTACAATGCTCCCGCATAACCGTTGCACAGGCTGTTATTTCATCTATGTTTTCTCCCTTCATGCGCATAGCCGTTAAAAAGGATGCGATTTGCGCATTGGTTGCTTTCCCACTCATAATTTCATCCATTACTTCCTTTGTCATTGCAAAAGATAAATCATTTTTATCTAAAACGGAACGAATTGCCTCAGTAATCATTGTAATCTCCCCTTTCTTTACAATTTTAAAAAATTCTCAATCATTTGCATTCCTTTCGGAGTCAAAATTGATTCCGGATGAAACTGTAACCCATATACCTCATAATCTCGATGCTTTACTGCCATAACTTCCCCCTTGTCATCTTCAGCAATAACTAGCAGATCATCGGGAAGAGACTGTTTATCTACAATAAGTGAATGATATCTGGCTGCCTTTATTAAAGGCGGTAGCCCTTTAAAAACTGCACTTCCATTTGCTATATGAATATTGCTTTGTTTTCCATGCATTAACTCTTTTGCATGGGTAATCTTCGCCCCAAATTTTTCACATATTGCTTGGTGGCCTAAACAGATTCCTAAAATTGGCACTGTATCTTTCATCTCATCAATAAGCGCTTCGCATATACCGGCATCTTTTGGATAACCTGGTCCCGGAGAGAGGATTATATGGGAAGGATTTAATTTCTTTACCTGATCAACACTCATTTCATCATTACGAATGACTTTTATTTCCGGATTAATGCTTCCAGTAAATTGAACAAGATTATACGTAAAACTATCATAATTATCAATTATAACAATCATCTTTCTTCCACCTCTCCTGCTCTTTCAATTGCCTGCATAACAGCTTTTGCTTTGTTGAATGATTCTTCATATTCATTCTCTGGTATACTGTCTGCCACAACACCTCCACCGGCCTGGACATACACAGTTTCATTCTTTTTCACCGCCATACGTATGGCAATGCACACATCCATATTTCCAGTAAAGTCAATGTAACCAATGGCCCCACCATAAATACCCCTCGCTGTGTTTTCTAGTTCCTCAATTATTTCACAAGCACGAATTTTCGGTGCCCCCGATAACGTTCCTGCTGGTAGTATTGCTTCAATGGCATCAAAGGAATCGCAGCCATCTTTTATGTCCCCTTCTACTGTGGAGGCAAGATGCATGATTTTCGAATACTTATGAATCATCATGTAATCGGTTACTTCGACAGAATTAAATTTTGCAATTTTACCGATATCATTTCTTGCCAAGTCAACGAGCATATTGTGTTCGGCCAATTCTTTCTCATCGCTTTTTAGTTCATTTACAAGATTCTCATCTTCTTTGCTATCCTTGCCCCTTGGTCTGGAACCTGCCACTGGGAACGTTGATAATCTTTGATCTTTTCGTTTCACTAATGTTTCTGGTGAGCTACACATAAGCTGTACGTCGTCCGTCTGCATATAAACCATATATGGAGATGGATTTGTTGTACGAAGTACACGGTATGCATGAATCAAATCATCCTTATACGGACTCGCAAATACTCTAGAAGGCACCACTTGAAATATATCTCCGTCTTTGATATATTCTTTCGCCTTTAACACTGAGTTTACATACGCTTCTTTTGTTACGTTACAAGTAAACTTAGGGTTCGATTCTACTTTCTCAACAGGCAAAGGTGATTGATTATGAATCATTTGCACAATTCGATCAATTTGTTCTACCGCTTTTCCATAATTAGCAAGTACTTGATCGGTTTTCATATTTACTACAATATTTATCTTTTGTTGTAAATGATCAAATGCAATTACCTTATCAAATAACATGACTTCAAAATCATAAAAATCACTGCTAAGAAAGTTTAAACTTGGTTCTGCATACTGCATCATGGAATAAGAGAAATATCCTACAAAGCCCCCTGTAAACGGCGGCAAATCAGGAATTTTCGGTGCCTCATACTCTTTTAAAATTTCTCGTAGGACTTGCATTGGATCATTGGTCTCTACCGTTTTCTCCTGCTCTCCTTCCACTTTCACAATGTTATCCTTACAGGTGACACGAACAATTGGATTATATCCAAGAAAAGAATATCTCCCCCAGGTTTCCCCCCCCTCCACACTCTCTAAAAGAAAATAACGCTTCCCCTCCTGACGTAAGCGACGAAGCAAGGAAATAGGGGTTATAACATCGGAATAAATCTCCTTACATATTGGAACAATTCGGTAAGACTTTGCATATTCTTCAATCCTTTTACTATCCGGTTTCATTTTAAAATCTCCTCTCCTTAACTCCTTTTTTATAATAAAAAAAGCTTCTGCCCCCTCTACAGGGACAAAAGCTTAAACTTCTGCGATACCACCCAAATTGATAATTAAATTACCCACTTATTTTACATACTAACATATGTACCCTTATGATAACGGACAGGGTTCCCGTCGACGCCTACTTTCTAACTGATTTCGGGCCGCCCTCTCAAGACCATTCAAAAAAACCTATGCTACCGTAATCCCACCACCTACGGTTCTCTGTATACACCCAATTTTTTCT
>JBKTKK010000315.1:0-2736 GCA_047242405.1 Lachnospiraceae bacterium
TTTCTACACAAATGTTGACGGTTGAAAATAATGAGGTGGTATTAAAAGCCGCAGATGTGGAAGAAGTTGAAAAGGAAAGTAAAGTAGTAGAAATAGCGGTACAATTGGCTGAACCCGAGGTAGGGGCGAACTATGGGGAGAGACAAAGGACGTCTTCTTCGATGCGTCCGAAAACAGCAGAACAATCGTTAAAAATGAATTTCACGAATCCACAGCCGCAGATGGTATACGTACCAAAAAGTGAGATAACAGAGCCAGGAAATGAAGAAACACAAGAGTATGTAAAGGAAGTTGAGTCAGAACACAGTCCTATTGGTACGGAAATTCAAGAGGAAGAAGAACCGTTAGAGGTAGATGGAGACACAAATTCAGAAGAGGCAGAGGAATGGTTTCAAGAAAATGTGTATAACCAGAGTAAAGATTCCCATGAAAGAGAAGATTATGTATATTATCAGGAGGCACCTAAAACTTTATGGGATAAATTATGCACCTTGTATCCGAAAGTAAATCCATTTCCCTATGCGAAGGGGATGGTATGCCTAAAAATAAAACCTGGAGACATAGGTAGATTACCAAAGGAAAATTGGATACTTGGTAATAATAGCTTTTTGTTACATGGGTATTTTCAGTATCGGTATTTAATTCTTGTACGCCAGAAACAGGATGATCAAATTCGATACATACTTGGAGTGCCTGGTGCATTAAATAATAACGATAAGTTTATGGCCAATATGTTTGGATTCAATGATTTTATGCCGGCACAAAGAAATGATCCATCACCGGGTGGCTTTGGATACTGGTGTATGAATGTGAGTGTAGAGTAAACGAAAATATAAAGTGTCGTTTTGGAGGTTTATATGCTTACTACAGATGAAAAATTTATGAAAGAGGCGATAAAGCAAGCGAAAAAAGCATATCGCCTCGATGAAGTACCTATTGGCTGTGTTATAGTTCAAAATGGGCAAATAATTGCCCGTGGCTATAACAGGCGCAATACGGACAAGAATACGTTAGCCCATGCAGAATTGACAGCCATTAAGAAGGCTTCTAAGAAGTTAGGAGATTGGAGACTAGAGGGGTGTACGATGTATGTGACATTGGAACCATGTCAAATGTGTGCAGGCGCAATTGTCCAATCTAGGCTTACCCAAGTTGTTATGGGATGTATGAATAAAAAGGCAGGATGTGGAGGGTCTATCCTAAATTTACTTGAAATGCAGCAGTTTAATCATCAAGTAAAGGTAACGAGAGGGATTTTAGAAGAAGAATGCTCCTCTATGTTGTCTGAATTTTTTAGAGAGTTAAGAGAAAAGAAAAAACAAATTAAAGTTATCCCGATGTAGTAGCTTGACAAAGATATTAAAAATATAGTATACTATATGAACCGTGCAGCTGGGAAAGTAGCGGCGTCCTGTACCTGAAATCCGCTATAGCAGGGGTGATACCCGGGCCTAGGGTGACCGTCTGTAGGGCTGCCCTTTATAAGTGGCGTTGAAGTTTGGGTCTTACGCAACAGGAATCTATGAACCGTGTCAGGTCAGGAATGGAGCAGCACTAAGTAGAACCTCCTGTGTGCCGTAAGGGGTCCTGGGCAGAGTTAACTGTAGAGGTAACGCTTATGGACGGCATTCGAAGCTTGGGTGCACGGTAAAGAGAATGATAAGCGTTTATACGCTATTTGATAGAAAAGAGACTTGTTTTATTCAATGCTTGATAAAACAAGTCTTTTTTTGTATAAAAACTAGAGTGAAAAGGGAACCATACTTGAAAAGCAAAGACCTTTTTTGTATAATAGAAATATCGGATAAATTCAGAAATGTTCTCAGTTATAGCAGCTGTAGTCGTTTTTGATATAAAAATCAGATTGGATGTGGAAATATGAGAAGAATAGGCATTTTAACAAGTGGCGGAGACTGTCAGAGCCTAAATGCCACCATGCGCGGAGTGGCAAAGACTTTATATAATATGTTTGACGATGTTGAGATTATTGGATTTGAAGAAGGATATCGAGGACTTATTTATGCGGATTACCATATTATGAAACCAACTGATTTTTCTGGGATATTAACACGGGGAGGTACGATTTTAGGAACATCTAGACAACCCTTCAAACAAATGAGAAATCCCGACAAAAACGGATTGAATAAAGTTGAAGCGATGAAACATACGTATTATAAATTAAAGTTAGACTGTTTGGTGGTATTAGGTGGGAATGGAAGTCAAAAAACTTCAAATCTCCTAAAAGAGGAAGGATTAAATGTAATCGGTCTCCCTAAAACAATCGATAATGATTTATGGGGAACGGATATGACCTTTGGATTTCAAAGTGCCGTTAATATAGCTACACATGCAATTGATTGTATTCATACAACGGCAGCTTCTCATGGTCGTGTTTTTATAGTGGAAATTATGGGGCATAAAGTAGGTTGGTTAACCCTTCATGCCGGAATTGCAGGAGGGGCTGACATTATTTTAATACCAGAGATCCCATATGACATTAATTCGGTTACAAATGCCATTATAAAGAGAAGCAAACAAGGGAAGAAATTTTCAATTGTTGCTGTGGCAGAAGGAGCGATTTCAAAAGAAGATGCTCGCTTATCAAAAAAGGAATTAAAAAAGAAAAAAGAAAAATACCCATCAATAGCTTATGAAATTGGAGAAGAAATAGAAAAAAGAACAGGACAGGAAGTCAGAGTTACGGTTCCGGGTCATATGCAGAGAGGTGGGGAACCT
>JBKTKK010000316.1:0-2731 GCA_047242405.1 Lachnospiraceae bacterium
TCGGAAATAGAATTACCTAAGACCTTGTTACAAACACCAGAGGATACAATTTTAAATTACTTTAGCGTATTGCGAGAAGCCGCAAACCCAGTGAAAGGAAAAGGGGCGGGATGCGGCACACTTGGGGAGGCAACCTTACCCTATCCCATTGCATATAATTTCCTATCAGAAGAATATCAAAAGCAGTTATCGTTTCAACAGTATTTAGAGACCTTTCATAATATTTTACATATTAGTCTAATTAAATACAGGCAAGTACCTTTATATGAAAATCCAAATAACATACAAAGGTACTTTGTTGAATTGGAGACCATCGAAGGATCGGAAACGAACAAGGCAGTATTTGCCTATTATTATGGTTTTGTTGATTTGATCCAAGAGGGGGAAAGGTTTAAGATATCCAATTTAGAATTTTATCAAGAAAACTATTTATGCGCACCATATCATGGGTGGGCATACGATGCAGAACTCTCGGTGCAAGTAAGATATGGTGGTTGGTGCAAGTTAATAAAAGAGTTTTATTCGACGACACAAAAAGGGTATGTGAAAAATGTATTATTTATGGGCACAGATGGAAAAGAGTATAATATTGTATTTTATCAGTTGACAAATGATACAGACCTAGAGATTGCCCAATATGAGAAAGATTCCAATAACAAGTGGAAACTCATTCATTTTAATCCAGAGCATTGCCTAAAAAAGGAATCCGATTAATGGAAATGGACAACGAAAAATCCGGTCCAAACTGGAACCGGATTTTTCCATGTTCTCGTTCTAATACTTGTGTACTTTTCCTCGATTCCAAACTTTACTCGGTTGTGCTTTAATTGTTGGATATCGTAGTAACAAAGTTTTAAGAGCAGTCCAATTGAAAGGATATAAGGGCCAAAAATAACTCATGCCTCCCAAGGTTGGAGTTGTGATAACCGACACAATAATAAGAACAATACCACCAACAAACCCCAATACTCCGAAAATAGCAGTCGTAATGATTAAGAATATTCGATATATGCGTAGCGCATCACTAAATTCAATACTAGAAAGGGATAGAGAAGTAAGTAAAGAAATAGCGGCATAAAAGATAACTTCCATTGAAGCCCAATTTAAACGGACTGCTATATCGCCCACAATTAAACCCCCAACGATTGAGAGGGAACCTGCAAAGCGACTTGAACTTAGGGCGGCAGAATATTTAAATAAATCTAAACTAAATTCTACAACTAAAACATAAAAAATCATCATAGCAGCTGTTGTACCGCTAGTTTGTAGCAGATTTAGTTTAGTAGACCATTCCGGAAAATAGGCGGTAATTAACAAGAAGGTAGGCATTAACAACAAGGTAATAAAAATACAAGCCAGACGGACGAGTCGAAAATAAGTACCGATAATGGAGTTTTTATAGTAATCTTCGGGGCTCTGAGTGAATTGGAAAATGGTGCATGGTAAAATTAGCACAGCTGGTGAGTTATCTACTACAAGTAGTATGTGGCCTTCTACTAGGTAGCTGCAAGCAACATCGGGCCTTTCTGTGCTGTGAATACTAGGAAGCGGGTTGTACCATTTTTTCTTGATTAATAGCTCTTCTAAACTTTTTGCACCCATAGTTAAAGTGGTGACTTGCATCTCTTTTATATGCTGTTTTAACGTTTTTAATAAATCTTTATTTACCGTATTCTTCATATAGGCAATTGCAACATCTGTTTTACTGTCTGTCCCAATGGATTGAATTTCAAATGTAAGTTGAGGAGAGCGTATGCGGCGTCGAATTAAATTCGTGTTAAATAGCATTGTTTCAACAAAGCCGTCACGTGAACCACGGGTCACTTTTTCTGTGTCCGGTTCATCAATCCCTCTCGTTGGATAGGTTCTGGCATCTAAAATGATGGCTTGATCGAACCCATCAATAAATAATACGGAAGGTCCGCTTAGCGCATTGCGGATAATCGTATCCCAATCGTTACATAAGTTGGCCTGTGCATATCCCATTTTCGCATTCATATATAGTTTTATATCTTCAACGGTGGAATCTTTTGTATAAATAGGATTTTGCAAATCAGAAAAAATTTGTTGTAAAATCTCTGTTTTGCAAAAGCCATTAATGCCGATCCAATATGCTTTTGTATCACCTAGATAGAGATCACGGGTAATTAAATCAAAACTTATTCCTATGGGTAATATATCTTTTGCTTTTGCAATATTTTCATCTAATATTTTTGAGAGCATTTTGGGTATCCTTTTTATATAAATTTTAACAAGGGACGTTGCTAATAAAGATTAGTATGTACAAGACTGAAAACTGTATTCGCTTAAACCTTTGTATTTATAATTATTCAAATCAAACAACCATAGTATTTTTTATGTTATAATATAAAAGAATAAGTAGGAAAAGAGGTACATATGAAGAATATTTCATTAAATGAGATTGTTGATTGCAACGCATGGTTGAAGGAAAAAAATCTTGCATTTCGAATACATTTAAGAGACGCTTGTGGAAAACAATCCTGCTGGATAGAGCCATTGGGGAATTGTGCATGTGATGGGCGTTGGGTCGAAATGTATGGGGAAGTAGAAGGATTTTTTCATAAATTGGGATATCAATTAATTTTTGATAGGGAAAACTTAAGTTTTTGGGTAGATCAATCGGAATAGGAAAATCGTTCAATAACTTGGCAAACAAAGCCACCGGTTATGATTATGGATGAAGCTACATCTTCCATTGATACACGAACAG
>JBKTKK010000317.1:0-2729 GCA_047242405.1 Lachnospiraceae bacterium
GTATAAAGAGCCATCGTACGGTTGCTGATGCATTAAAAATTGTAGAAAATCTAGAGCACCGTGCAGGAAAAGATGCAGAAGGTAAAACAGGTGACGGAGTAGGTATTTTAACCCAAATATCACATAAGTTTTTTTCTAGAGTCTGTAAAGATTTAGGTTTTGACATCGGGAGGGAAAGAGAATATGGCGTAGGAATGTTCTTTTTTCCACAAGATGAACTAGCTAGAAAACAGGCGATGAAAATGTTTGAAATCATCGTACAAAAAGAAGGGCTAGAGTTTGTCGGTTGGAGATGTGTTCCAACACACATGCCAAAATCTTAGGAAAAAAAGCTGTGGACTGCATGCCATACATAATGCAATGTTTTATAAAAAAACCAAAAGCTGTGGAAATAGGCTTACCATTTGATAGAAAGTTATATATTGTAAGGCGCGTATTTGAACAGTCAAATGATAACACCTACGTTGCATCTTTATCGAGCAGAACAATTGTTCATAAAGGGATGTTTTTAGTTGGTGAATTAAGACGTTTCTATGACGATTTACAAAGCGAAGATTATGAGTCTGCCATCGCAGTTGTACATTCCCGTTTTAGTACCAATACGAATCCAAGCTGGCATCGCGCTCATCCAAATCGTTTTATCGTTCATAATGGCGAAATTAACACGATCCGTGGAAATGCAGATAAGATGATGGCTAGGGAAGAAAAAATGGAATCGGAATTCTTAAAAAATGAAATGCATAAAGTTCTCCCTGTTATCAATGCAGAAGGCTCGGACTCTGCCATGTTTGACAATGCGTTAGAATTTATGGTAATGAGTGGGATGCCCCTTCCTTTAGCGGTTATGATTACGATTCCAGAACCATGGAGCTATGATAAGGCAATGCCTAAGGTGAAGAAAGACTTCTATCAGTATTATGCTACTATGATGGAACCGTGGGATGGTCCTGCATCAATCTTATTTAGCGATGGAGATATGATGGGGGCGGTATTAGATCGTAACGGATTACGTCCATCTAGATACTACATTACATCCGATGATTTTATGATTTTAGCTTCAGAAGTTGGAGCAATTGAAATAGATCAGACGAAAGTAATCAAAAAAGATCGCTTAAGACCAGGTAAGATGCTTTTAGTGGATACGGTAAAAGGAGAAGTTATTAATGATGAAGATTTAAAAACATACTATGCATCTCGTCGTCCATACGGTGAATGGTTAGATTCCAATCTTATTCAATTAAGTGAATTAAAGATTCCAAATAAGAGAGTAGAAGAATATGCGAAGGAAGATTTGCTCCGCATCCAAAAAACCTATGGCTACACCTTTGAACAAATCCGCACGATGATTTTACCAATGGCAAGAACCGGTTCTGAACCAGTTTCCGCAATGGGAGCCGATAGTCCGTTAGCCGTACTTTCAAAACAGCACCAGCCTTTATTTAATTATTTTAAACAGCTTTTTGCACAGGTAACAAATCCTCCGATTGATGCTATTCGTGAAGAAATTGTGACTGCAACGTCGGTGTATATTGGTGCAGAAGGCAACCTTTTAGAGGAAAGCGCGAAGAATTGCCAGATTTTAAAGGTTAATAATCCGATATTAACGAGTACGGATTTATTGAAAATTAAGAGTATGAACGTGGAAGGCTTTAAAGTAGAGGTGATTCCAATTGTTTATTACAAGAATACATCATTGGAACGTGCCATTGAACGACTATTTGTTGAGGTAGACAGAGCGCATAGGGATGGGGCCAATATTATTATTCTTTCCGATCGAGGAATTGATGAAAATCACGTTCCAATTCCTTCATTACTTGCAGTATCCGCCTTAAATCAACATCTGGTAAAAACAAAGAAGCGCACTTCAGTAGCTATAATATTGGAAAGTGGTGAACCAAGAGAGGTACATCATTTTGCAACGTTATTAGGTTATGGTGCATGTGCAATTAATCCATATTTGGCACAGGAATCAATTCGCGATTTAATTCAAAGCGGCATGCTTGATAAAGATTATTATGCAGCTGTTAATGATTATAACGATGCAGTGTTGCATGGTATCGTTAAAATTGCCTCTAAAATGGGAATCTCTACAATTCAATCTTACCAAGGTTCGCAAATATTTGAATCCATTGGTTTGAATTCGGATGTTGTAAATAAATATTTTACCAATACAGTAAGTCGAATTGAGGGTATAAGCTTAGAAGACATTGCGAATGATGTGGATATTCTTCACTCGAAAGCTTTTGATCCACTTGGTCTTTCCGTAGATTTAACATTGGACAGTGTGGGAAGTCATAAATCAAGGGCAGGGCAGGAAGAACATCTCTATACCCCTGCAACGATCCATTTATTGCAGGAAGCAGCAAGAACTGGTAACTACGAAGAATATAAAGAGTATTCCAAATTAATCAATCAAGAGTTAAATGCGGTGAATTTACGTGGGCTTTTGGATTTTAACTATCCAGAAGACGGTGGAATCTCCATTGATGAAGTTGAAAGTGTGGAATCTATCGTAAAACGTTTTAAAACGGGTGCCATGTCATACGGTTCTATTTCACAAGAAGCCCATGAAACTTTGGCAATTGCGATGAATTCCATCCACGGTAAATCAAACTCTGGTGAAGGTGGAGAAAGTTTAGATCGACTTTCCATTGGAGCAGATGGTAAAAATCGTTGTTCTGCAATCAAGCAGGTAGCGTCCGGCCGGTTTGGTGTAACCAGCCGTTACT
>JBKTKK010000318.1:0-2724 GCA_047242405.1 Lachnospiraceae bacterium
CCTGGAATAATCATCTGGGTTGGATTACTGGTCAATACATTTTTGGCCTCATTGAGCATTGCACCCCATTCAGGTGTCGGTGCCTGTACGCCCAATCCTAGAAAGGACAAGGTTGAAATATTAATAATCGCCCAACCAACATCCAAAGAAGATAATACCGCTAAATCAGCTGCAATTGATGGAATCAGATGGCGAAGGAGAATAAATCGTTCTGGGGTTCCGATACACCGCGAAAATTGTACAAAGTTACAGTCACGGTACTGCATAACACCCGTTCGAATCATACGGGCATACCAGGCCCATTTAATAAACACATTTGCTAGGATTACATTCTGTACATTGATGCCTAGCAGCGCAACTACAGCAAATACCATGACTTGGCTAGGAAAAGAAAGCATCACATCGACCACACGCATTATTATTTCCTCTACAATACCACGAAAATAACCTGCCAGCAATCCCATTAGTGCACCCAGTCCAATGGTACCAACCATGGTCAGAACTGCTAATCCCAGTGTGGGACGGATCCCGTACAGCATACGAGAGAGGATGCATCTGCCAAGATTATCTGTCCCAAAAGGATACTCCCAGCGAAAGGGTGCAAATTTATTCATGATGTTCGTTTGGTATGGATTATTGGGTGCAATGATAGGTGCAAATATTCCAAGCAGTGCAACCACAAGTACGAGAGAGACTGTACCTACGGCTGTTTTGTTCTTCATAAAACGATGCAGCATTATGCGCCCTCCTTTCTCATACGAGGATCGGATACCGTTTGCAGAATATCAAACAACAGATTAAATAGAACAAACAGCACGCCAATCAACAGGACATAGGTCTGAATAACTGGATAGTCTCGGTTAAAAATGGAACTAATACAAAGCGTACCAAGTCCCGGCCATGCAAAGACGTTTTCGACCACAATCGTACCAGAAATTAACTGCGGTATGCTCATTCCGATGGCAACTATACAGGTATGCATTGAATTTTTCAAAATATGTTTAACTAAAATTCGTTTTTGCGGCAATCCGCGCACATTGGCATACAGGACATAATCTTGCTTCATATTTTCCAGCATATTATTTCGAATCAAACGAATATAGGTGGAAATGTAGCTTAGTGAGACTGTAAATGCCGGTAAAATTAAATGCAGCCATGTACCATTTCCACTGGTTGGCAACAAATCCAGTTTAATAGCAAGTAGCCACATGAGTAAAAGCCCAACCCAATATGGCGGCATGGCCGTTGTCACGAACACCAGTCCGCGCATTATCTTATCAAACCAACCATCTTTATAAACGGCACATAAAAAACCGATGGGTATACTTAGCAAGATTACCACTACCAAGGAGGCTCCGGCCAGCTGTAAGGTCGCTGGCAAACATCTGGCCAGTTCTCCCGCTACCGTTCGGCTAGGATTGACATAGCTGATGCCAAAATCTCCTTTCAGGCAGTTTAAAAGCCAAGTTGCATAGCGCACCAAATAGGGCTTGTCCAAGCCAAGTTCCGCCTCTACTTCTGCAATTGCCTCATCTGTTATAACTGGAATTTGCCTTACACGCAGGGCAACCTCTGCAGGATTTGACGGAATCAAATTGATAAATACAAAGCAGACAAAGGAAATTACAATCAGTAGGGGAATTGCTGTTAAAATCCGCTTAATTACATATTGTTTCATAATTCTACACTCCTTTCGCAATAAAAGAGGGCCGCCCGTTGTAGCAGGCAGCCCTTTGTCCATGTATACAAGCGGTTCTTTAGAACGACAAATCCTCAAACGGCACTTCGTACTGTGTTTGTGTAAAGTGGAACCCCTTCATGTCCGAACGATAAATTGCCTTGTTGCATTCATAGGTGAGCGGAATATAAACTGCATCTTCATGCAGACGTGTCAGTACAAATTCATACAATTCCTGACGCTCTGCTTCATCGGTAGAGACTAGAATATCCGTAATTGCCGCGTCAATTTCCTGCTTGTCCTCTAGTCCCTGCTGTGCCGCATAGTCACCGTAAACTGGTGCACGCATGGCTGCTAGAGAAGACTGTGGGTCATAGGGTGTCCCCCAGCAGATGTTGAACACCATATCAAAATCGCCTGCCTTCATGCGGTCACGGTAGGACTGTTCCTCTTCACCATGAATCTTTATTTCGATGCCTAATAGCCCGTATTCACTTTGTAAATATTCGGCAATGGATTTTTCAGTAACACTGTCGCTATTGTACAGCAGTTCCAGCGACATACGCTGCCCTTCTTTCTGTAAAATGGCATCGCTTCCCTTTGTCCAACCGGCATCTGCCAACATCTGCGCAGCCTGCTCTGCATCATAGGCATATGGCTTCAAGTTAATATCACAATAGGGTACCGTTTCAGCAAATAAGGTATCTGCTGGTTGCTCCAGACCATAAAAAATACCATCCGAAATCGCCTGCTTATTTGTTGCATGTTGGAGGGCTTGGCGTACAGTCTTATCAGACAGCAGTCCATTGGTCGTGTTTAAAACAATTTGTCGCGTTGATGTTGGGTACGATAGATCTACGGTAAACTTATCGCTATCCTTATACTGATTGATTGCTTCTGCATCAATCATGTTTTTACCGAAGATAAAATCGATTTCACCCTTTTCCAGTGCAAGGATACGGGTTTGGTTATCCGGAATTACTTTAACGGTTACTTCCCTGATGGCCGGCTGCTCCCCCCAGTAGTTTTCATTCGCGGTGAAGATG
>JBKTKK010000319.1:0-2711 GCA_047242405.1 Lachnospiraceae bacterium
TTATTGATGCATATAGTAAAATAATTATATAAGAAACGGAAATGATTTTAATACAAGGTGGCGGTTTTGACAGTAGGAAAGGAGCAAATTGGTATGGGAGAGATGCAATTAATATCACAAAGTGATGAAAAGCGAGTATATCGCGATGGAGATAATGCGATTAAAATTTTTTGCGATGGTTTTCCAAAATCAGAGGTACTAAATGAAGCACTTAATACTGCAAGAGTGGAGGAAACAGGTTTACATGTAAGTAAAATTTTAGGCGTATCGGTTTTAGATGGTAATTGGGCAATAACAAAAGAATTTATTGATGGAAAAACATTATATGAGATGATGTGTGAGGACCTAGATAATGTTGAGGAGTATATCAATTTGATGGTTGATTTACATATTGATATAAATTCGAAAACTTGCCCGCTTCTTAATCGCTTAAAGGAAAAAATGATCCGTCAGATTCAAAGTCTTACGATGATAAGTGAGGTGGAACGATATGATTTACTTACAAGATTAGATGGCATGCCAAGGCATACAAAATTATGCCATGGAGATTTTGAGCCAAAGAATATTATTGTCCATGATGGAAAACTCTATGTGATTGACTGGGTCCATGCGACACAAGGAAATGCAAGTGCAGATGTCGCTCGTACTTATTTATTATTATCTTTAGAAAATCAACAGTGGGCAGAGCTTTATTTAGATATATTTTGCGAAAAGACAGATACAAAGAAGTCTTATGTTCTAGAATGGCTTCCTATTGTTGCAGCAGCTCAGTTATCCAAAAACCGACCACAAGAAAAAGAGCTGTTAACGAAGTGGATTGGGGTAGTAGATTATGTATAGTTTGTGCTAATTTTATAGCAGGCGGGATCATATGAAACAGTTTGATTAACAATAGGCAGGATTATGAAGAAAGATGTTTGTAAAGTGACTCTTATAATGGTGTGTATTTATAATATAATCCCCATTTTAAATAATATTTTTCCCATAACGATAACCTATACTTTTTTATCGGATTTATGGATTTTAAACTGGATCGGAGCTTTTATTAGTTCTATTTGTTTTTGTAAAAAACATGGGTTTCAAATATGGATTGCTTTTCTTATAGCGGGTCTTTTTATTCCCACCATGTATATCTTTTATAATTCAACTGCTTTTATTTTTATGGTGTTTTATTTTGGTTTTTCAATTTTAGGAAGCGGAATCGGGACTTTTATTTATCGTAAAACCCATCGAAATAAACATAATTTATAGACATAAAATCAGACGGAAGATGTATTTTAAAAGATATGAAAGATAGAAAGAGGGATGTGAGTATTTCACATCCCTCTTTTTATCTTTGAATATCAAAGGTTTGGCTCATCAATCGCATAATACTTTCTTCATCTGTGATATTTGTATCACCGCGGATGGAATGTTTCATTACGGATGAGGCAACAGAAAAGTTTACAATATCTTCGGGAGTCATGTCTTTCATTAAGGCATAGATTAGACCACTTGAAAAGGCGTCTCCACCGCCGACACGATCTAAAATGTTAAAACGGAATAACTTGCTTTCATAAGTTTTTCCATGATAATATAAATATGCCTTTAATGAATTTTCACTACCAGAGTGTACATAACGAACGTGTCTTGCGATTGCTTTAAATTGGAAACGAGTAGCAAGTTCCTGGAATATACGGTCTTGGTCGTGATAGTTTGGTTGCATGGATAATCCATCTTTGATATCATGTCCATTTTCATCCATAAGATGAAGTGGTTCGATACCAATGAGAATATCTACATATGGTAAATAACTACTTATAATATCTCTAGCTTCATCAAAACTCCATAACTTACTACGGAAATTACAGTCGAAGCTAACAGTCATACCCAGTTTTTTTGCAGTTGCTAATGCAAGTTCGATTAAGATTTTGCAATTATTTGATAAGGCTGGGGTTATACCACTTAAATGTAACCAATCGTATCCGGATAAAATACTTTCCATATTTATGCCTGTATAATCGTATTCTGCAAAAGCGGAATGCTTTCGATCATAAATAACTTGGGATGCACGGACTGCAATTCCTTCTTCCAAGTAGTACAAGCCCATACGTTCTCCAGATAATATGATAGGAGAAGTGTGAACATCATTGGCTTTTAAATATCTTAAAGCTGATTTTCCGACGTCATTATTTGGAACAACGGTAAAAACGGTACTGTCAATTCCTAAGTTAGCGAGTGAGACTGCAACATTAGCCTCAGCACCTCCAAAGTTTACCGCAAAGGAATTGGTGGTACGAATTTTTTCATAATTAGGTGGTGACAGTCTTAGTAAAAGTTCACCTATCGTAATAAATTTCATGTGGAACCCCCTATTTTAGGTTATTGTAAATTCGTTAATGGATGAATGCTTTTATAAGCGATAATTTAAGTATAACAAAGTATAAAAAAAAAGCAAGAGCCTAAGTTAAATTGAAAAGAAAGAGTTCTTAAGGAAACTGTAAGAAATGGTCACGTGATTGTTCATTTTCAGTTGTTAAACTGAAAATATCTTATAAGATAGCTATTAATAGTGAGGTAGAGATATGTATAATATATTAGTTTGTGATGATGATAAAGAAATTGTTGAGGCAATTGAAATTTATTTAAGTCAGGAGGGGTACCATATTATTAAAGCTTATGATGGCATAGAGGCGCTTCGTCTAATGACAGATAATGAAATACATTTACTC
>JBKTKK010000320.1:0-2708 GCA_047242405.1 Lachnospiraceae bacterium
GAATACACAAATGTTTGAAAATCCAATTACACAGGACAATCTTGCTATTTTACGGAAATATAATATGGAAGTAATTGAGCCGGCAGTCGGACTATTGGCCTGCCGAGATGTGGGAGCTGGTAAGATGCCTGAATGTGATGTTCTTCTTGATTATATTTTAAAGGCCATTGCCTTACCAAAAGATTTGTTTGGAAAAAAAGTTCTTATTACAGCTGGGGCAACGAGAGAAGCAATTGACCCAGTACGTTATATAACGAATCATTCAACGGGAAAAATGGGATATGCCCTTGCAAAGATGGCTTGCTTAAGAGGAGCTGATGTCACTTTAGTAAGTGGCCTTACTTCAATAAAACCATTTCGTTTTGCCAAAGTCATTTCAGTGGAAAGCGCCAATGATATGTTTGAAGCGGTAAAAGAAGCTGCATCCAATATGGATATAATAATAAAGGCAGCAGCGGTAGCTGACTATCGCCCAACTTATATTGCAAATGAAAAGGTAAAGAAAAAAGACGAAGAGATGTCCATTAGCTTAGAAAGAACAACGGATATATTAAAATATTTAGGTGAAAATCGGAGAGAAGGGCAATATCTATGTGGATTTTCTATGGAAACGGAAAATATGTTAGAAAATTCAAAGATGAAATTAGATAAAAAAAAGATCGATATGATTGTAGCCAATAATTTAAAGGTATCAGGAGCTGGTTTTGGGGTAGATACAAACATTGTAACGGTAATAACGAGAAATGACATAACCGAATTTCCTCTTTTAAGTAAGGAAGCGGTTGCTTTAAAACTATTAGATAAAATTCAAGAAGAGATAAATACAACTTCAAAGGGAGAACAAAAATAGAATGACTACAAAAATACCATGTCCTTAAGTATTTTTACTATGGATATGGTATTTTTTATTTTCAATAAATAAATTATTAAAAGATTAGTCAACTAATTAAAATAAAATTAAATTAATTTTAAAATATTGACAAATAAAGGATATGCGAATATCATATTGGTTAGTCACCTAATGAATATTGCACAGGACAAGGAGGATGAAGATGGATCAGTTAATGACGCAGGTGGTAAAGTTATATTTTGCCAGAAGCTTTGCTCTAAATGAAAAATTAAAGATACACCCAGGGCAGGTTGCTTTACTGCGGACGTTAAGTGAGCATGAAGGATTGTCTCAAAGAGAGTTGGCAGAAATTTTACTTGTGAAGGCGTCGACAATAACCGTTATGCTCAATCGGATGGAAGCTACGGGCTATATTGTAAAAAAGCAGGACGAAAAAGATCAGAGGAAAACGAAGATTTATTTGTCAGAAGACGGAAAAGGTATCATTGAAAGTGTAGAAAAGAATACAAAGCAACTGGAAGATGAAACTTTGAAAGAATTTTCCATGGAGGAACGTATTCTATTAAAGCGTATGTTTCAACAGATGAAGGCTAATTTACAAGAAGTGGTGAAAGAAATAACGATGCCCCATCCGTGTGAAGACGAATGCCACAGCAAAAAAGGGAAGGAAAGTAAATAAATAATAGGAGAGGAACTATGGTAAAATTAGCAAAGTATTTAAAAGGCTCTTATAAAACGATTGCAATTGTAATTCTTTTACTTATTATGCAAGCAGTCTGTGATTTGGCCTTACCTCAATATACTTCCAATATCGTAAATGTTGGAATTCAGCAAGGTGGTATTGAATCACAACTCCCTGATGTTATTCGGGAGAGCCAATTTAACAAAATATTAATTTTTGTACCGCTTCAAGACCAGGATGCGGTAAGGGATGCTTATAAAATGCTGAAGGAAGAAGATTATTCGGAGGCAGAATGGAGCGATTTATTAAACGAATACCCAGCTTTATATGGAGATAACATTTATAAGCTGGTAGAAACAGATGTAGATAAACTGGATCAATTAAAAGAAATTGTTAAAACACCTATTATGATGGTCGGTTTCTTGTCCGAAAGTGGAGAAGAAGCACAGGCAATACAGGCTAAAATAAAAGAGAAAATAGTAGCACAGATGCCAACTGGAACCGATTTAGAAAATGTTGATTTGTTTGATATTTTGGCACAGATGCCAAACGAAGCAATTGAACAATTCGTGAATGAAGTTATGAATCAAATGAGTGGACTGACCGATTCATTATCCGATCAAATGGCTATTTCTTTTGTAAAAACCGAATACCAGGAAATTGGTATGGATGTTGCCTCCTTACAGACAAATTATTTGGTAAGGACCGGAGTTAAGATGTTATCCATTGCATTATTTATGATGGTATGTGCGGTTGCCGTTACATTTTTTGCAGCAAGAGTCGCTGCAACCTTGGGTAAGAAGTTAAGGGGAAATGTGTTTAAGCAAGTATTATCCTATTCGGATGCTGAATTTGACCAATTCTCTACGGCATCATTAATTACGAGAAGTACAAATGATATTCAACAAGTCCAGATGCTCGTCGTTATGATGTTACGAATTTTATTCTATGCTCCAATCATTGGGATTGGTGGTGTTATGAAAGTATTAAATACGAATACATCTATGGCATGGATCATCGGAGTTGCAGTTGCCTTAATTATGGTGGTAGTGTTATTTTTATTTGCAGTTGCAATGCCAAAATTCCAGTCGTTGCAAAAGTTAGTAGATAAACTTAACTTAGTTACAAGAGAAATCTTAACGGGTATTCCTGTTATCCGAGCTTTTAGCAGAGAAA
>JBKTKK010000321.1:0-2706 GCA_047242405.1 Lachnospiraceae bacterium
CCACCCTTATTGGTGTGAATAACACAATTAGAACTAATACGAAAGATAGGAAACATGCCCAATTTAATTTATGATTTGTAAAAATACCGATATGAAAGAGGGAATGTTCGGAACGCATATTGTACGCTTGAACAACCTGGGATAATGAAAGCACAATGAAAGCTAACGTCTGACTTCCTTCTATCGTTCCAGTAACATGTTCTGCAACCTTAAAGCCTACAAGTGTTAATATGGCAAACATAAATCCTTGTAAAACAACTCTTACCCCCAAGCCATGGGCAAATATACCTTCGGTCTTTGGTTTCGGTCTTTGATTCATAATGTCCTTTTCCACTGGTTCCATTCCAAGGGCAATGGCTGGTAAACTATCCGTTACTAAGTTAATCCAAAGCAACTGCATGGATAACAAGGGGGTTTTATGCCACAAAAGCATAGCAACAAATACCGTAATAACTTCACCAATATTTGTACCAAGTAGAAAACCAACTACCTTTTTAATATTGGCATAAATACCTCGCCCTTCTCGAACCGCATCCACGATTGTTGCAAAGTTATCATCGGTTAATGTCATATCCGCTGCTCCCTTGGCAACATCAGTTCCCGTAATTCCCATTGCACATCCAATATCTGCCGCCTTTAAAGCTGGGGCATCATTCACCCCATCCCCTGTCATGGAGACAACTTCGCCCTTCCGTTGCCAGGCCTTAACAATACGTATTTTGTTTTCTGGTGATACTCTCGCATATACTGAAATATCACTTACACATTTATCTAATTCTTCTTCTGACATCTTATCCAATTCTGCTCCAGTTATGGCCCTATCATTCTCCTGCAAAATACCTAGTTCCCTGGCAATAGCTGAAGCTGTAATGACGTGATCGCCGGTAATCATAACTGGTTTAATCCCTGCAAGCCGACATGTCGCAACGGCAGCTTTTGCTTCTGGCCGGGGCGGATCTATCATTCCAACAAGGCCTAGTAATGTTAGGTTATTTTCTAACGTTTCTGTTGTTATCGTTTTTGGTAACTCATTAATCTCTTTCCATGCGATTGCCAATACACGAAGTGCTTGACTACTAAGTTCATTGTTTATTTCTTTTGCCTTTTCGATATCTCCCTTCACACATCGTTTTGCCAATTCATCAAAAGCGCCTTTTACAATTACAATATTTTTTCCATCCATTACATTTACACTAGACATTAACTTTCGATCTGAATCAAATGGAATTTCAGCAATGCGTGGAAATGCGTCTTTTAATTCATTCTGATTGATGCCATTTTTATGAGCAGCGACGATGATTGCCGTTTCGGTCGGATCTCCAATGTGCGTCTCCTGATTTTCATTAAATGTAACAGAACCATTACTACAAAGTGTACCTAATTTTAATAACCGTTTCACCTCTTCGGAGTTTTGCCCTGCTATCTCTTCTATTTTCGCAGAATCATCCACATAAGCCTTTACTAAGGTCATTTTATTTCGTGTCAATGTACCTGTCTTATCCGAGCAAATTACTGAAGCACTCCCCAGTGTCTCGACAGCTGGTAGGCGCCGAATGATTGCATTCTTTTTTACCATCCGTTGTACACCAATGGATAAGACAATGGTCACTATAGCTGGAAGTCCTTCCGGAATTGCTGATACTGCTAATGATACTGCTGTCATGAATATTTCCATAACTGGAATCCCATTGGCGATACCTACAATAAAAATTATTGTACAGGCAGCAATGGCTACAAGGCCCAAATACTTACCAAGAGAGGCTAATTTTTTTTGTAATGGCGTTTCACTTGATTCTTCTTTATCTAATAGATCCGCTATCTTACCCATTTCCGTATCCATACCTGTGGCGGTTACAATCGCATATGCGGTCCCGTAAGTAATACTACAGCCTGAAAAAATCATATTGCCTCTATCACCTAAAGGTGCTTTTTCGTCGATGATCGCTTCTGCATCTTTTTCTGAAGGAACCGATTCACCCGTTAAGGCAGATTCTTCTGATTTTAAACTTACACTTTTAATTAATCTTGCATCCGCCGGAATAAAATCACCTGCTTCTAAGGAAATAATATCACCTGGAACTAAGTCTACCGCATCAATAACTTTTTCTTTTCCATTACGTATAACTCTTGCATGAAGGGCTGACATACTCTTTAGTGCATCTAAAGCTTTCTCGGCCTTACTCTCTTGAACGATCCCCATTATGGCATTTAGAACTACAATAAGTAAGATCAAGGTTGGCTCAAAAAATTCCTTCGGTTGCCTTTCTACGATGGCAATGGAAAATGAAATAATTGCAGCCCCAATTAGAATGAGTATCATAACGTCCCTAAATTGATCAAAAAATCTTTGTGCTATTGATTTTTTTGCCTTTTCTTTTAATCTGTTTTCCCCAAATTGTTCCCGCCTGTCCTGAACTTGAGGATCTTCTAGGCCCAATGTAATATTCGAGTCTAATTCCTTTACGACTTCTTCAACCGATTGTTTGTAAAAAATCAAAATCTTGCCTCCTTTCCAATTCTTAAATTCCATTCGTTTCTATAATCTATTATATCTATTTCGTCTTTGTGTATGTTCTTCTTTTTATTTAAATTATTTTAACCGAATTTCGTACACCCCTACTTAAAAGTGGCTATGGGCTTTAATAAAAAGCGCTTACGCTGAATGAATTACAGTGCAAGCGCTTTTTTATCAATACCCCATTAGAT
>JBKTKK010000322.1:0-2705 GCA_047242405.1 Lachnospiraceae bacterium
CTATATTTCTATATTTTAATCCTAACATAATTAAATACAAAATATCAAGTGCAAAATCATGTATATTTTTTTGAATTATGGATATTGACATTTATTTTAGAATATAGTAGATTAAAGACAAGTGATATAGTTTATTCAATAAATTAATTGCAAATGCCTTAATGGCAGAATGGAGGAGTTATGAATAATACACCAAAAGTTAAAATTGGTATTGTAGCAGTTAGCAGAGATTGTTTTCCGATGACACTTTCTGCAAAAAGAAGAGAAGCAGTTGTAAAGGCTTTTGAAAGTAAGGGTGGGGAGATCTATGAATGTCCTACAACTGTTGAAAATGAATTACATATGTTAAAGGCATTAGAAGAGGTAAAAAAGGTTGGCTGTAATGCTCTTGTTATTTACTTAGGGAACTTTGGGCCAGAAACAAGTGAAACTTTACTGGCAAAACAGTTTGACGGTCCAGTTATGTATGTAGCAGCAGCGGAAGAGACGCAAGATCGTTTGTTAGATGATCGTGGAGACGCTTATTGCGGCATGTTAAATTTAAGCTACAATTTAAAACTTAGAAATATTCGCGCTTATATACCAGAGTACCCGGTTGGTACGCCAGAAGAAGTTGCGGATATGATTTTAGAATTTATACCGATTGCAAGAGGTGTCATTGGATTAAAGAATTTAAAAATCATTTCATTTGGACCTCGTCCACAGGACTTTTTAGCATGTAATGCGCCAATAAAGCAATTATACAATTTAGGAGTCGAAATTGAGGAAAATTCAGAGTTGGATTTATTCGCATCTTTCCATGAACATGCAGGGGATGGACGAATACCTGCCATCGTAGAAGAGATGGCTGCAGAACTAGGTGAGGGAAATAAATTGCCAGAAATTTTACCGAAATTAGCACAGTATGAACTCACTTTACTTGATTGGGCACAATCGCACAAAGGTTCGAGAGAATTTGTTGTGTTTGCCAATAAATGTTGGCCAGCTTTCCAGACACAGTTTGGATTTGTACCGTGCTATGTAAATAGTCGTTTGGCTGCAAAGGGAATGCCCGTCTCTTGTGAAGTCGATATTTACGGAGCTTTAAGTGAATATATTGGGGAGTGCATTAGCCAGGATACGGTTACTCTTTTAGATATAAACAATACGGTTCCAGCGGATATGTATGAAGCCGAAATAAAAGGAAAGTATGATTATACATTAAAAGATACATTTATGGGATTTCATTGTGGGAATACAGCGGCAGGGAAATTATCTTTCTGTGAAATGCGAAATCAAAAAATCATGGCAAGAACTTTACCAGAGGAAGTTACATATGGAACGTTAGAAGGGGACATTGTACCTGGTAATATTACTTTTTATCGTTTACAAAGTACCGCAGATGCGCAGTTACGTGCATATGTGGCGGAGGGCGAAATATTGCCAGTTGCAACGAAGAGTTTTGGCGCCATTGCTGTTTTTGCGATACCTGAAATGGGAAGATTTTATCGGCACGTATTAATTGAGAAAAATTATCCTCATCACGGTGCGGTGGCCTTTGGTCACTTTGGAAAGGCGTTATTTGAATTATATAAATTGATTGGTGTTACCGATATTGGATATAATCAACCAAAAGCAATGAGATATCCAACAGAAAATCCTTTCGCGTAAATGGAGGGATGGCTATGCTATATATAGGAATTGACTTAGGTACAAGTGCTGTTAAATTGCTATTAATGGATGAGACAGGAAAAATAATGCACATTGTTTCAAAAGAATATCCACTTTATTTTCCTCAACCAGGTTGGTCAGAGCAAAATCCGATGGATTGGTATGATGCTACAATCATTGGATTAAAGGAGTTGACAGTAAATATTGATAAGTCTCAAATTGCAGGTTTAAGCTTCGGTGGACAGATGCATGGGCTTGTAATATTAGATGAAAATGACGCTGTAATCCGCCCAGCAATTTTATGGAATGATGGAAGAACGGCAGAACAATGTCATTATTTAAATGAAGTTATAGGAAGAGAACGTTTATCTAATTATACTGCTAATATTGCTTTTACTGGTTTTACAGCGCCCAAATTATTATGGGTCAAGGAGCACGAGCCAGAAAATTTTGCTAGGATAAAAAAGATTATGTTGCCGAAGGACTACTTGGTATATCGATTAACCGGCGTTCATTGTACAGATCCTTCCGATGCTTCCGGTATGCTCTTGTTTGATGTAAGAAATCGCTGTTGGTCAGAAGAAATGTTAAACATATGTGATATTACAAAAGAACAAATGCCGGTTGTATATGAAAGCTATGAAGTAGTTGGAACGATTAAATCTTCCGTTGCAGAAGTTTTGGGATTTTCACAAAATGTAATCGTAGCGGCGGGAGCGGGGGATAATGCAGCAGCGGCGATTGGAACAGGAACTGTAGGGGAGGGTAGATGTAATATCTCCTTAGGTACGAGTGGAACGATTTTTATTTCGAGCCGAGAATTTTGTGTGGATAGTCATAATGCGCTACATGCATTTGCACATGCAGATGGTGGCTACCACCTTATGGGATGTATGTTGAGTGCGGCTTCTTGTAATAAGTGGTGGATGGATGAGATTATCGGTGTGACTGATTATAAAAGGGAACAGGAAGCCATTTGCGAATTAGGAAAGAATTCCGTTTTTTTCCTACCTTATTTAATGGGAGAGCGATCGCCTCACAATGATCCCAACGCC
>JBKTKK010000323.1:0-2689 GCA_047242405.1 Lachnospiraceae bacterium
GTTAAACGGCTATATAGAAGAAATTGTATCTGGACAAAAGGTTGTAAAAGTATTTAATCATGAAGAAAAAGCCGTTGATGAATTTACGGAATTAAACTTTGATTTACGGGATAAGCAGATAAAGGCACAGTTTTTCGGCGGTATTATGGGGCCTGTTATGGGAAACTTAAGCCAAGTAAGTTATTCCCTTACGGCGGCCATTGGTGGCATCTTTTGCGTAGTAAGAGGCTTTGATGTAGGTGGCTTAACGATTTTTGTCAATTATTCCAGACAGTTTTCTCGACCTATAAATGAAATATCGATGCAGGTTAATACGATTTTTGCTGCCCTTGCAGGTGCAGAGCGTGTGTTTGAAATTATGGACCAAGATAGTGAAACAGAATACGGCGAAGTACCTAAGGCATATAAAACAAATAAAGATTATAGAATAACTGCCTTTCCAAAAGCAGAAGGGGAGGTCGTTTTTGAAGATGTAACCTTTGGTTATGAGCCAGAGAAAGTGATTTTAAAAGATATTTCTCTCTATGCAAAAAAGGGACAGAAAATTGCTTTTGTTGGCTCAACAGGAGCAGGTAAAACAACCATTACCAACTTAATTAATCGTTTTTACGAAATTACGGATGGACGAATATTAATTGATCAAATTGATATTCGAAATATTCCAAAGGATGAGCTTCGTAAAAATATTGCCTTAGTTTTACAAGATACCCATCTATTTACTGGAACTGTTTTAGAAAACATTCGCTATGGACGCTTAGACGCGACCGATGCAGAGGTTTATGCAGCGGCAAAGACAGCCAATGCCGATTATTTTATTCGCCGCCTTGCAAACGGATATGATACAGTGCTAGAAGGAGATGGCTCAAACTTAAGTCAGGGACAGCGCCAATTAATCAATATCGCTCGAGCAGCTCTATCAAAAGCGCCGATTTTAATCCTTGATGAAGCTACAAGTTCTGTGGATACAAGGACTGAGCAGCATATCCAAGAAGGTATGGATCGTCTTATGAGTAATCGTACGACCTTCGTCATTGCCCATCGGCTCTCAACAATAAGAAATGCGGACGCAATTATGGTATTGGAACATGGTAATATAATGGAAAGAGGAACCCATGACCAGCTTCTTGCTTTGAAAGGGCGCTACTACGAGTTATATACAGGGAAAAAGGAATTGGATTAAATTAATACATATACAAAGGGGAGGTGATTGTGGAAGGGATACCCTCGTTTCCACATATCTATGAAAAAAATAATTCAGTACTTAAAGCCATACGCTGGGAGAATGACAATCGGCTTTGTTATAAAAGTTATAGCTACCATATGCGAATTACTCATTCCTATGGCCCTGGCAAATATGATTGACGACATAGTGCCAAGAAAGCGTGTAACGCTTATTTTTGCCTGGGGAGGCGTCATGCTATTCTTTTCGTTTGGCGCTCTAATTGGAAATATTACAGCAAACAGAATGGCGTCTAAAGTTGCTAGAAATACGACGGAAAGAATTCGATATGACCTATACGAAAAAATATCCTATTTATCCACGAGGCAGGCAGAAGGTTTTACGATGCCATCCTTAATATCTCGGGCTACGACGGATACGTATAACATCCATCAAATGGTCGGCTCCATACAACGGTTAGGTGTACGTGCGCCGATTATGCTCTTTGGTGGTATTTTCTTAACATTTACAATGGACGTTTCCTTAACCCTTGTTATGATAGCCCTCTTACCAATAATGGCAATTTGCGTATTTTTCATATCGAGAAAAGGAATTCCGATGTATGGAAAGGTACAGGAGGCAAACGATCGTTTTGTCCGACTAATGAGAGAAGATATCACAGGAATCCGCGTAATTAAGGCATTATCAAAGGTGGATTATGAAAAGACAAAGTTTAATCAGATGAATGATGAAGTTGTCTCAAAAGACCAGAAGGCAGGCTTGGTTATGAGTGCAATGAACCCACTTATGAGTTTTTTACTAAATTTAGGGCTTGTGCTTATTATTCTAGTAGGTGCCTACCGTGTGAATAGCGGAAAATTATCACCTGGAACAATTGTTGCATTTATGTCCTATGTTACTTTAATTTTAAATGCAATTTTATTTATGTCTCGTTTATTTGTATTACTTTCTAAAGCTTCTGCCTCGGCTCGACGTATTGCGATCGTACTCGATTCAGAGCCAGACTTATTAAAGGTTCCATGTGAACAAGAAAACAGGAAGGAACAAATCGTTTTTGATCATGTTTCCTTTTGCTATGCTGGAAAAGAAATGAACCTAGAAAATATTAACTTTTCCTTAAAAAGGGGAGAAAGTCTTGGAATCATCGGTGCAACTGGTGCTGGAAAAACGACAATTATTAATCTACTCATGCGGTTTTATGATGTCACAGAAGGCTCTATTTACATCGATGGTTTGGATGTAAGAGGGTATGATCCGTCCGTTCTGCGTCAGAAATTTGGCACAGTATTTCAAAATGATATCATATTTCAAGATACGATTTATGAAAATATACGATTTAGTCGTAATGTGACAAGAGAACAAGTGATAAAAGCTGTAACCTGCGCCCAGGCCTTATCCTTTATCCAGGAGAAGGGACTGGATTCAATGCTTTCTATTAAGGGAGCAAACTTAAGTGGGGGACAGAAGCAACGATTACTAATTGCCCGCGCCTTGGCAGCCGATCCTGAA
>JBKTKK010000324.1:0-2681 GCA_047242405.1 Lachnospiraceae bacterium
CGGTTCATACCCGTGGTGTCGAGAGTTCAAATCTCCCTTCCGCTACTAAAAAACCAGATAACAGATTTGTTATCTGGTTTTTTGTTGATTGTGACACTGTAGTAATTTACTATAAAAAAGTACAATTTTAATTTCTAATGATAGTAAATTTTATTAAATCTGTAAAAATATTCAAAAGTGCTTGATATTATTCAAAAATCGTGTATGTTTTTATATAAGGGTAATTTATGGTGTGTTACATAAGATTAATAATCTGTTCCGCGAACATGAGTGATAATTGCCCAAATGAATCAGGAGGAAGAGAACAATGAAAAAAGTAGTGAAGTTTGGCGGAAGTTCCCTAGCCAGCGCAGAACAATTTCGGAAGGTAGCAGATATTATTCGAGAGGATGAGGCGAGACGTTATGTTGTCCCTTCCGCCCCAGGTAAAAGATTTTCAAGTGATGATAAAGTAACAGATTTACTTTATAAATGTTATGATGCTGCAGCAGGTGGAAAAGAATTTAAGGGGTTATTAGATAAGATAAAAGAACGATATAATGAAATTATTACCGGTTTAGGTTTAGACTTATCTTTAGACCAAGAATTCAGTCAAATAGAAGCTGCTTTTGAAGCTAAGGCTGGAAGTAATTACGCTGCTTCTCGAGGGGAATACTTAAATGGTATAATCATGGCAAACTACATAGGTTATGAATTTATTGATGCAGCAGATGTGATTTTTTTTGATTGTGAAGGAAACTTTGATTCAGAACGGACGAATGCAACTCTATGTACGCGGTTAAAAAGAGTGGAACGCAGTTATACAGGGTTTTATGGTGCCATGTCCGACGGACATTTGACATTTTCAAAGGGTTAGTATACTGGTTCTTGTAGCAAAAGCTCTGCAGAGTATATGCTGGACCAGTCTCCCAGTTTGTGTGATCCTGTTCTGAAAACCCAAATAGAAACAATTACATATGAGAGCTAAGAGAGTTATCTATGGGGGCTACTGTTTTACATGAAGATTAATTTTCCAGTGAAAGAAATTTAACTTGAAATACCAATAGGCCACAGATAAAGGTACTTTAATTGTTGAAATTGCGTAAACCAAAGTATACATTACAGAAGCAGGTAAAAAAGGTTTGCTGCTATAAACATCGATAATATGATAATGCTGAAATTGGATTTGGAAGAAAACTGCAATATTTAGGAAAAAGGAATATCTTTGACATGTGCCATCGGGTATTATACAATGACTGTCTGTTCATAGACAGAATTGAGGAAAAGAGCGGGAAGTCATCGCAGGTATTCACGGGTCGTACAATAGACTTGTTGATTGAATCGGGTTGCCAATTAGTTGTAGGACGTGGAATGCGTGCGACCCGGGGGAGGGAAGAATTTCTTACTTGCATCCAACAATGAAAATGATTGATCAAGGGTCTAGTGAATTAAATATTATAATAGGTGTGAATAACAACGATTTTGAAGATGCAATAAAAGCTATTTATGATATATTCGTATCAATTCAACTATAGTTTAGTGCGTGAAACAAGCCCGGGAGTGCCCCCTAGGCTTGTTGTTTCTATATAATGCCATAATGTTTTAGAGCATAGGCGATTCCATCATCTTCAATATCCTTTGTAACAAAAGCAACTTTATCAAAGAGAATGGGGGTACTATTTCCCATTGCAATACTGTTGGGAACATACTCCAGCATTGGAAGATCATTGGTGCTATCACCAATAGCAAAGCAATTCTCAAGAGAAATCCCGAAATAATTTTGCAAGAATTGAATACCAGTAGCCTTAGAGTAACCTTTTGGAACAACTTCTCCGAACCCATTACCACGATCGATATAATCAAAGTTTTCTGTAATTTTTGTTATAAAAGTTTTGAAGTCACAGCGTTCATCTTTCCATGTAACAAACTTATCAAATACTAAATCAGGGTTATCCCAGGATTTTGAGATATCAAAGTTTTCTGCACCAAATTTCGCTTGAAGTCTAGCTAAATCACCAGTAGCTGGCCTTGAGTAATCAAAGAAAACCCCATTGGTTCCTTCGAACATAGCCGATAGCTGGCATTCTCTTAAAAGATTTATGATTTCTAGGCATGTTTCATGCGGTATAGTATAGGAAAGTATGGGAGCTTCATTGTAATGAATATAAGTACCACAGCCGCATACGTACCCGGAAAAACCGATACTTCTTATGTCTTGACCAATATTAAAAAATGTACGTCCGGTATTAATAAACAGTAGGTGGCCATTTTCTTTTGCTTTTTCCACAGCCTTAACAGTAGATTGTGGAAGTCTATGGGTACCTTCGGTTATAAGTGTTCCATCGATATCAAAAAATATCATTTTCTTCTGCATTTTTTTACCTCTAGCATATGTATTTATTATGTAGTAGTTCTTCATACTAGTATACAAATTTTTAGACAAAAAATCCATCAATATTAACTGGAATTTCTTTTCTAGATGTAGATTTGGAAATATGTATAGTACCAAATATTATATTACTTATATCGAAATTGCATTTACCGATTAATATAATTTAAAAATATGATATTAAAAACAAAAAACAAACATATAATGAAAAAGTATAATGAATATTTATATAATAAATACACAAAAGTATGTACAATTATTGATGCATATAGTAAAAACAATATATAATAAAAGGAAATGAATTAAATACAAG
>JBKTKK010000325.1:0-2679 GCA_047242405.1 Lachnospiraceae bacterium
AGTGGAAAGAGAGCGAATATTGTCGCTAATAATGTAACAAGTAGCGTAGTACCATTAATGGATCGTTTTCGCAATAATCCAGAATATGAAGAAGATTTATTTATTAATAGTGAAACTGCATTAGAACGTATGGATGAAAATACGTTATTGGTCGTTGTGGATACAAACCGTCCAAACTATACCGAGTGTCCAGAATTGTTAAATATTGCAGATAGCATTGTCGTTCTCGATCATCATAGACAATCAAGAGATGTAATTGATAATGCAGTATTATCTTATGTGGAACCATATGCATCTTCAGCGTGTGAGATGGTTGCGGAAATATTACAGTACTACGCAGAAAATATAAGACTCCGTTCCACAGATGCGGATGCAATTTATGCGGGTATCGTTGTGGATACAAACAATTTCTTAAATAAGACTGGGGTGAGGACTTTTGAAGCGGCTGCATTTTTACGTCGAAACGGTGCAGATGTAACGCGTGTTCGAAAGTTATTCCGTGATAACATGGCTGATTATAAAGCAAAAGCGGAAGCTGTCCGCCATGCAGAAGTTTTTGAAACCTATTATGCAATAAGCGTTTGTCCAAGTGACACAACAGAAAGCCCTACCGTTATAGGAGCACAAGCTGCTAATGAATTACTAGATATAAAAGGTATAAAAGCGTCCTTTGTTTTAACGGAATATAATAATAAAATCTATATTAGTGCAAGATCTATTGATGAAGTTAATGTGCAGATTATTATGGAACGGTTAGGTGGCGGCGGTCATTTAAGCATTGCAGGTGCACAGTTAAATGGCATTACGATAGAAGAAGCAAAGAAAAAAGTCAAGGAAACTGTCAAAGAAATGTTAGATGCAAAAGATATTTAGAAAGGAAGTTATGTTATGAAAGTAATATTATTACAAGATGTGAAGGCTTTAGGAAAAAAAGGTGAAACAGTAAATGTAAGTGATGGATATGCAAGAAATTTTATTTTTCCTAAAAAGCTTGGATTAGAAGCAACTGCTAAGAATTTGAATGATTTAAAGCTTCAAAAGGCCAATGAAGAAAAAGTAGCACTTCAAAAATTGGAGGAGGCAAAGGCCTTTGCGGTTAAAATTGCAGAAAAACCTATAACCTTGTCTATTAAGTGTGGGGAAGGTGGAAGAATATTTGGTTCTGTTTCGACGAAAGAAATTTCACAAGCTGTTATTAGCCAATTGGGTTATGAGTTGGATAAGAAAAAAATGCAGCTTAGTGAGCCGATTAAAACGTTAGGAACACACATCGTGCCAGTTAAGATTCATAAAGATGTTACAGCGCAGTTAACTGTTAAAGTCGTTGAGGCATAAATTATTAAAATTAAGGAGCAATTTACATGGAAGAGGCATTGATTAAACGTGTAATGCCTCATAGTGAAGAGGCAGAGCAGTCTGTAATTGGTTCTATGATGATGGAAAGGGAAGCTATTGTAATAGCCTCCGAAATTATTACAGCAGATGATTTTTACCATAATCAGTATGGGATTATGTTCGAGACAATTGTTGAGTTATATAACCAAGGGAAACCAACGGATTTGGTAACGCTACAAGATCGATTAAAAGCAAAGGATGTTCCACCAGAAATTAGTGGTATCGATTTTCTAAGGGACTTGCTTAATGCGGTTCCAATATCTGCAAACGTACGATATTATGCAGAAATTGTGTATGAAAAATCTTTGCTTCGCAAAGTGATTAAAGTTACAGAGAACATCGCTAATAGTTGCTACCTTGGTAAAGAAAAAGTTGAAGACATTATGGAGGATACGGAAAAGAAGATTTTTGACTTAGTACAAAAGAGAAGTACCGGTGATTATGTTCCTATCCGAGATGTTGTAGTAAATGTAGTAAATAAAATTGAGCAGGCTTCGAAAAGTAAAAGTACCGTTACGGGTATTCCGACGGGGTTTACCGATCTGGATTATCGAACATCTGGAATGCAACCATCGGACTTGGTATTAATAGCAGCTCGTCCATCCATGGGGAAAACTGCTTTTGTATTGAACTTGGCACAAAATATGGCAATAAAACAAAATATGGCGACAGCAATTTTTAGTCTGGAAATGTCAAAAGAGCAGTTAGTAAACCGTATCCTTTCTATGGAGTCAAGAGTAGATAGCCAAGTGTTGCGAACCGGAAATCTAACGGAAAGTGATTGGGATCAAGTGGTAGAAAGTTCTGGCGTAATTGCTAACTCAAAATTAATAATTGATGATACACCAGGTATTTCTATCGGTGAACTAAGATCGAAGTGTAGGAAGTTTAAATTAGAACATGATTTAAAAGTAGTAATTATCGATTATCTTCAGTTGATGTCAGGAAATGGATCCAAAGGTGGCGAAAATCGGCAGCAGGAAATTTCAGAAATTTCAAGATCTTTAAAAGCGCTTGCAAGGGAGTTATCCGTCCCAGTGATTGCCTTATCCCAGTTGAGTCGTGCTTGTGAAACGAGGCAGGATCATAGGCCTATGTTATCAGACTTACGAGAATCAGGTGCGATTGAGCAGGATGCCGACGTTGTTATATTTTTATATCGAGACGATTATTATAATAAAGATACGGAAGCAAAAAATATTGCAGAAGTTATTATTGCAAAACAACGTAACGGTCCAATTGGAACGGTAGAATTTGTTTGGTTACCGGATTATACAAAATTTG
>JBKTKK010000326.1:0-2662 GCA_047242405.1 Lachnospiraceae bacterium
AAATAACTCTATAAGTAATTTCTATTTAGAAATACTTCCTATAATATTTACCATTATGATGGTAGTGGTTATGGTTTATGCAATGGTTGTATATAACATTTCCTTAGACAAAAATGGGCTTTCAAATGAAGTATTTATTCTAGCTTTTGGGGAGCTGCTAATTATGGGAGTTATAGGATTTATATTCGAAATCCTTATAGCCGGGCCATTGGCTAAAAAATTAGCGTTTCGAATTGTAACACCAGGTAAGGATAAGCCTATTTTTCTGATTTTAACAATTTCAGCTGTGACCGTATGCGTTATGTGCCCGATGATGAGTTTTGTTGCCACCTTATTGTTTAAAGGGTTCGATGTTGAATTTATTGCTAAATGGATACAGACTACAGCAATGAACTTCCCAATGGCATTTTGTTGGCAGATATTTTTTGCTGGACCATTCGTAAGACTATTGTTCGGGAAAATATTTAAAGAAGAAAACGAAAAAGTTAAAAGGATTCATAATCCCCCATTGACAATACGGTAAGAAAGGATTACAATCAAGTTAGATAGATTGAATACAATTTAATTTGATACAACTAAATATAGATTGAATAAAAATGGAGGTACTATTATGAGTATTTATAATTTTAAAGTAAACGATGC
This sequence comes from Lachnospiraceae bacterium, assembly GCA_047242405.1. Lineage (GTDB taxonomy): Bacteria > Bacillota > Clostridia > Lachnospirales > Lachnospiraceae > Fimimorpha. The sequence continues at coordinate 643 of JBKTKK010000326.1, forward strand.
AAAAGGACAGGAAGTAGATTTAAAGGATTATGAGGGAAAGGTAGTATTAATTGTTAACACAGCTACAGAGTGTGGGTTTACTCCTCAATATGCTGATTTACAGAGCTTATATGCAAAATATAAAGATAGTGGATTAGAAATTTTAGATTTCCCATGTAATCAGTTTGGACACCAGGCCCCTGGTACCAACGAAGAAATTGCACGTTTTTGTAGTTCAAGATTTGGAGTAACCTTCCCACAGTTTGAAAAAATTGATGTTAATGGTGATAAGGCAATTCCATTGTATAAGTATCTTGAAGGTGAAAAAGGATTTGCAGGTTTTGACCCAGAACATCCATTAACCAAAGTGTTAGAAGATATGTTTGCAACAAGTGCTCCTAATTATAAAAACGAGCCAGATATTAAATGGAATTTTACAAAATTCTTAGTTGATAAAAACGGCAATGTAGTACAGCGTTTTGAACCAACTGAAAAAATTAGTGTTGTTGAAGAAAAAATCAAAGGATTACTCTAAAGAATAATTTAATATGAAAGATAGTTATGAAGTTTTAAAGTTAAAAAACCAATTGTGTTTTCCCTTATACGCATGTTCGAAAGAGATTGTAAAAAGATATAAGCCACTTCTAGACCCACTAGGACTTACTTATACTCAGTATATTGTTATGATGGTTCTATGGGAATCAAAGAAGATGAATGTAAAAACTCTAGGAGACTACGTATACTTAGATTCGGGAACCTTAACCCCGGTACTTAAGAAGTTAGAAGAAAAAGGGTATGTAGCGAGAACGAGGGGAAAAGAAGATGAAAGAATCCTCGTTGTTACGCTTACGAAAGAAGGCCATCAATTAAAAGAAAGAGCGGTAGATATTCCTATTTCTATGAGTAGATCGATTAATCTTAATTCCGATGAGATGAAACAGTTATATGACTTACTTTATAAAATCTTAAGTCCCGATACCGAACAATAGGCAAAAAAGGCCACGGTTACAATAATACGTACATTGTAACTGTGGCCTTTTTGCATTAGAAAGTAGAGAGGAAATCCTCAATCATTTTCCAACTGGCATTTGGATAAACCATTTAAATGGCCTTCCCAATTTAGCTAGTTAAAAAATACCTACAAAAGATTCCAACAATTTAGGTATGTAGTTTCTCAATGCTGAAATTGTCATCAGAAGGGCAAATAAGTAACTGATAGTCATACAAATTTGTAATACTCTTGGTGCCTGAAGTCCCGGGCTCACTTCTGTTTTCCATAGCATCAGCATAATGAACAGACCTGCAACAGGAGTCGCTATTGCCGTTGCCACATTTGCCAAGAAAATAAGTTGTATAGGAGACCCTCCATATGCAAAGCAAATCACACATGCAACAACAAGACAAATCACGCATCCCCAGCGAATCGTCTTTGACTCAAGTCCAACTTCCCTGTCAAATCCAGCACTTAGCAATACCATTCCCCTTTGTGTATTTCCAAGCAAAGAAGAAAATCCTGCTCCCAAGAGTGCGATACCCATCACATATTTCGCTGCATTTCCCAAAAACGGTACCAACAATTCCCCTAACTGGTCGGGCGCAGTAATGGCAATACCTTGTGGATAAAGAACAATTGCCCCTACAAGAATAATAGATCCTGAAATCATTATTACAGTAAGTATATGCACAATTGTGTCCGCCAACATCGCACCATTAAATAAGTCCTCTTTTTTCCACTTTTTTTCTGCTCCGAGATAAGTACCATAAATACCTGCAGTTACGGCTGCATTTGTACTAATGTAAGCCAGAGCAGTTGTCAGACTTCCCTTGGGAAATGACCAGTGGATTACGCTGTTACCCATTTCACTCCAAGTCGGTCCACCTGAAGCCACCAAAGTAGCATAAAATGCTACAATCATTCCAAATATGCAAATCATAATCCCCTTTTCTACCTTAGCATATACCCCTTTTGAAAAATAGCAGTACATTAATAGCGCAAGCATAATTAATGCCCCCAATTTCCAGTTGAGTTTAAACAACAGAT
>JBKTKK010000327.1:0-2656 GCA_047242405.1 Lachnospiraceae bacterium
GAACTTCTGTGAGACAGTTCATAGAATTTGCCGTATACATACCAGAGCAAGAGCCACAAGTTGGGCAAGCCTTGCTTTCAAACTCTTTTACATCCTCTTCTGTCATCGTACCTACACTAAAAGCACCTACCGCTTCAAACATGGACGATAAACTCGTTTTCTTTCCCTTAACTTTACCAGCTAACATAGGACCACCGCTGACAAATACCGTTGGAATATTTACTCTAGCTGCCGCCATTAAGAGTCCAGGTACATTTTTGTCACAGTTTGGTACCATAACTAAGGCGTCAAATTGATGTGCCATTGCCATAGCTTCTGTTGAATCAGCAATTAAATCTCTCGTAACAAGGGAATACTTCATTCCAACATGGCCCATAGCAATCCCATCACATACGGCAATTGCAGGGAATACAACTGGCACCCCCCCAGCCATTGCTACCCCTAACTTTACCGCATCTACTATTTTATCCAAGTTCATATGACCTGGCACAATTTCATTATAAGAACTAACAATACCGATAAGAGGTTTTTTCATTTCCTCTTCTGTCATTCCCAACGCATTAAATAACGATCTATGGGGAGCCTGTTGCATTCCACTTCTGACTGAATCACTTCTCATACACTTTTCCTCCATATATTTCCTGAAATTACAGAATATGTTTTATTATAACCCTAAATCCGTTTAACAATCAAGTCTCCCATTTCTTTTGTGCCAACTTTACTACATCCATTTGACATAATATCCACGGTGCGATATCCATCTTTTAATACTTGGTTAACAGCTTCTTCCACCGCATTCGCTTCCTGGTCTAAATCAAATGAATAACGTAACATCATAGCTGCAGATAAAATTGTTGCAATGGGATTTGCTAAGTTTTTCCCGGCAATATCTGGAGCGGAGCCATGGCTTGGTTCATACAACCCAAGTTTCGCAGCCCCTAAACTTGCACTGGATAACATACCGATGGATCCGGTAATCATACTTGCTTCATCTGATAAAATATCTCCAAACATATTTTCCGTAAGAATGACATCAAACTGTCCAGGATTTTTTACTAATTGCATGGCACAATTATCGACCAACATATGGGTAAGTGTAACCTCCGGATAATCCTTGGCCACCTCTGTTACAACTTTTCTCCACAAACGTGAGGTGTCTAGTACATTTGCCTTATCAACACTTGTGACCTGCCTGGATCGTTTTTTCGCTATTTCAAATGCCTTAATTGCAATACGGCGAATTTCCGTTTCATCATAAGTCATCATATCCGTTGCCTTTTCTAGCCCATTCTCCAATTCTGTCTTATGCTCCCCAAAATAAACCCCACCCGTTAATTCGCGCATAATAACCATGTCAAAGCCATTTCCAATAATCGCTTCCTTTAGGGGACAGGCATCTTTTAGTTCATTATACAAATATGCCGGTCTAATATTGGCAAACAATTCCAAACCTTTTCTTATTTTAAGTAATCCTGCTTCTGGTCGTAAGCTCGGAGCTATGTTATACCAGCTAGAGTTTCCTACATCGCCACCTACGGCTCCTAGTAAAACAGAATCTGCCTTTTTTGCACGGTCTAGCGTTTCATCTGTCAATGATTCGCCATAAACATCTATGGAACAGCCACCCATTAATAATTCTTCGTATGTAAATTTATGTCCAAACTTTTCCGATACCTTATTTAATACTTTTTTTGCTTCTGCAACGATTTCCGGTCCGATACCATCTCCTGGAATTAATGCTATATGAAACTCCATAACAACTACCTCCTAATCTGCATTAATATATATTGTATTCATCTTAGAACATTTCTTTTTATTTTTCAACCATTCCGGCGGCTTTCCTCCCTCCTACCCTATACTAGTTTGGAATCCCTTTAATAACTACAAGTTATTATGCATGAAACCGATATAACTTATAATTAAATCAATTGGACAAAAAAGCGACTGTTCTATAACTATCTGCTTTGTTATAGAACAGTCGCCCGTTTATTTATATTTCTCCACAATGGCCATCATTTCATCATACTTTTCTTTCATATCTCTGACTAATTTAAATTGGGTTCTGCATCGATCTAAGTTATGATTTTGTCTGTGGATCTTAAAATAAGTATCGCCTTGAAGATAATCCGTTAAAAATCGCATGCCACACTCATAGGTCATTGTCATGGCACCCATTGGTAACATTTTTAACTCCATCTCCGTTAAACTGCCCCCACAGCCTTCTATAAATCCTTTTGTAAAAAGCTCAAACAAATCCATACTACAGTTAACTTTACTTAAATCTTGTTCATCTTCTGCTCCCGTACTAGCACCAAAACGAATTGAATCTCCAAAGTCATTTACGGCCAATCCTGGCATAACAGTATCAAGATCAATTACACAAAGTGCCTTACCGGATTCATTATCTATCATTATATTGTTTAACTTCGTATCATTGTGCGTAACACGAAGTGGAAGTTTTCCGCTTTTTTGTAGCCCTAGTAAGGTGTAGGCAATTGATTCATTGTCTAAAACAAATTGTATTTCATCGGCAACCAGCTTTGCCCGTCCGCAAACATCTTCTTCGACTGCCTTTTTAAATGTCTCAAGGCGAACGGCTGTATTATGAAAATTATCTATTGTTTCAAATAATGTATGAGCAGGATAGTCTGCTAAC
>JBKTKK010000328.1:0-2652 GCA_047242405.1 Lachnospiraceae bacterium
TGGTTATATTAAGTTCAACTCCAATTCCAGGAAATGAAAAGGCAGTTGCAAAAGTAATAAATGAGTTATCAATGAAAGGTGCCAATGTTATATTCCAAGATACGCATGTATCTGGTCATGCATGTCAGGAAGAAATAAAATTAATTTATTCCTTGGTTCGTCCAAAGTACGCAATTCCAATTCATGGCGAATACCGTCATAGGATGGCCCAAGCCGAAATCGCATCTAGCTTAGGAATACCGAAAGATAGAATCTTTATGATAAATTCCGGCGATGTTTTAGAAATGGATGATAATGGTGCCGCAATTACCGAAAAAGTAACCCATGGTGCAGTCTTGGTTGACGGGCTTGGAGTTGGAGATGTAGGTAACATCGTATTAAGAGATAGACAGAATTTATCGCAGGATGGTATTATAATTGTGGTACTTACACTTGAAAAACATAGTAATCAACTTTTAGCGGGACCAGATATCGTATCGCGCGGTTTTGTATATGTAAGAGAATCGGAAAATCTAATGGAAGAAGCCCACAGAGTAGTTAATGATGCAGTTAATGACTGTCTAGATAGGGGAATCAGCGATTGGGGTAAGATAAAAAATATTATAAGAGACAGTCTAGGCGATTTCCTATGGAAGAAAATGAAGAGAAACCCAATGATATTGCCAATTATTATGGAAGTAGATTTATAAAAAGAGGTGTCCATGACTGCAGAAGATAAGAAGAAAAAACAACAGAATAGCCAATTCGATTATGGAAATGCTACCTTTCGTGTTTTGATTCTAGGTTTTAAAATTGCATTAACGATTGCGATAGTGGCAATGTTTTATTTCGGCATTACTTTTGGGTATCGCTTTGGATACGCGGTATTTTATTCGACTCCGCTTCAACCAGACTCTTATCGTGAAATAAATTTTACGGTCAAAGAAGGAGAAAGTACATTAGAAGTGGGCAGAAGATTGAAAAATGACGGAATTATAGAGAATGAATATGTTTTTCTTGTACAGTCAATCTGTTTTGAGTTTGATATTCAGCCGGGAGATTACAGCGTAAGCCCATCCATGGATACGAGGCAGCTATTAGAGTTGTTAAGTGCAAATAGGTCAGAAACAAACGGGAGTCAAGGACAATGATTAATAATGAACGTCTTACCGCTTATATTAACTCGCTAGAGATGCCAGAATGGGCGGTATGTGAAGAAATAAAAAAAGAAGCACTGGCAGATTCTGTTCCGATTATTCGGAACGAAACTGCCAGTTTATTAAAATTTTGTGTTACATTAACAAAGCCGAAACGTATTTTAGAAGTAGGAACGGCTGTTGGATATTCGGCGATTCTTATGAGCCGTTATATGCCCGAAGGAAGTTCTATAACAACAATTGAAAAATATGAACCACGTATACCTGTTGCAAAAGAAAATTTTAAAAGGGCTGGAGTGGAAAATGTTATATCTTTATTAGAAGGAGATGCATTAGAGATATTAAAAACTCTTTCCGGCACTTATGATTTTATTTTTATGGATGCCGCCAAGGCACAATACATCAATTTCTTTCCAGAAGTTATGCGACTTTTATCCGATGGTGGTGTATTAATATCAGATAATATACTTCAGGATGGTGATATTATTGAGTCCCGCTATGCGGTTACGAGAAGAAATCGTACAATACACAGTCGAATGCGTGAGTATTTATATACATTGAAACATACCGATAATCTGCAGACGTCCATTATACCGATCGGGGATGGAGTTGCAGTGAGTACTAAGAAAGGATTAACATGAGACATCCAGAATTATTAATTCCAGCCAGCAATCTGGAAGTATTAAGAATTGCTGTGAAATTTGGCGCCGATGCCGTTTATATTGGCGGAGAAGCCTTTGGCTTAAGAGCAAAGGCGAAGAATTTCACACTAGAAGATATGAAAGAGGGAATTGCTTTTGCACATGAATATGGAGTAAAAGTATATGTAACAGCAAATATTTTAGCCCATAACAATGATTTAGATGGTGTACGTACTTATTTTGAAGAGTTAAGGGAGGTGGGACCGGATGCTTTAATTATTTCTGATCCTGGAATTTTTGAAATAGCAAGAGAAATTCTACCAGAAATGGAACTTCATATAAGTACACAGGCGAATAATACGAATTACGGAACATATCGCTTTTGGTATAAGCAAGGAGCAAAGCGTGTCGTTACGGCAAGAGAATTATCTTTAAAAGAAATAAAGGAAATTCGCAAGAATATACCAGATGATTTAGAAATTGAAAGTTTTATACATGGGGCAATGTGTATCTCCTATTCTGGTAGATGTTTACTTAGCAACTATTTTACTGGTAGGGATGGGAATCAGGGAGCCTGTACACATCCATGTCGTTGGAAATATAGCATAGTAGAGGAAACCAGACCAGGGGAATATATGCCTGTTTATGAAAATGAAAGAGGAACGTATATCTTTAACTCGAAAGATTTATGTATGATTGAACATATTCCAGATGTAATTGATGCAGGAATCGATAGTTTAAAGATTGAAGGTAGAATGAAAACTGCGTTATATGTAGCCACAGTTGCAAGAACATATAGAAAAGCAATTGATGATTTTAAAAAGGATCCTGCATTATATGAAAAGAATATGGATTGGTATAAAGCAGAGATAGGA
>JBKTKK010000329.1:0-2630 GCA_047242405.1 Lachnospiraceae bacterium
AAGCTGTGTATTAACATGAGCGCTTGCTGTACAAACTGCAGATGCAACTTGCTTGCCTTCTGCATCACGAATCACGAACTCAACGTTCTGCTCAGCTGTAGGCTCTGTTACATAAGCATCAAGTGTAATAATCGCAGCATCTTCTTCTACCTCTGCAGAGAATGTTAAGCCCTTGCCTCCGTAGTAATCTAAATCAAAATGACTTTCATCTACCGTAATAATATTAACACCGCGGTATAATCCGCCATAGAACGTAAAGTCAGCAGTTTGTGGGTATACGCGATCATTTGAACCATTATCTACAAGGATAGCGATAAGGTTTTCCTCTTCGGTAAGAGCGTCTGTGATATCTGCACGGAAGATAGAATAACCGCCATCGTGGGAGATCACTTCTTTTCCATTAACACAAATGGTTGCAGAGCTTGATGCAGCTAATACTTCAATGTATACACGCTTATTTTCATACTTTCCTAAAACGTTCGCATAACAGCATGTACCTCTCCAGTAGTCACATCCACCATCTTGTCCATCAATTGCATTCCAAGTATGTGGTAGATTCACTACTTCACCAGTTGTAGGTAGTGAAGTAGGAGCTTCTGTTACATCCTTTAAAAAGATCCAATTACAATTAAACTTAGTAATTTCTTTCATGATATTCCTTCTTTCTATTAAATATATTATTATATTGCCACTTTTTTTATAATCTATTAATCACTTGTTGTTTCGCAAGCTATCTTACTGCACCACGACGCTTTCTTAATTCTTCAATATTTTCCTGAACCTTCTTCTTGGATAAAGGATAAATAAAAATCATAATGATTGCTACACCAACAAAACAAATACCCGGTACTAACGTAGCGATCGTATAAATACCATTGACAGTTGATTCCGATTGCACAACAGCCGTTGTACTTGTAACATAACCAATAGCTGTTAATGCAAAACCACCGATACCACCAGCAAAAGCCTGTCCTAACTTTCTAGCGAAAGAATATATTGCGTATACGGTACCATCATCGCGATTACCAGTTTCTACTTCTAACGCGTCAATAACGTCAGTAATAAATGCCCAGATAACCATATTGAAGAATCCCATCCCAATATAGCCTAAAAGCATTAAGAACATAAAGACTGGAATGGATTTAATTTTTAAAACAAACATAGCGATATAGATGATACCTGCACCTAAAATCGCTACTGCACCCGATTCTTTTTTACCGAATTTAGCAGCAAACTTTGATGCAAATGGTGCACATGCTAACATACCAGCGACACTTATAAACGTTGCCATAGATAAAGCTTTTGTATTTTTAAAATAATCTAAGAATAAATAAGAATTCATTGTATTGGATAAAATACTAGCTAGTAAAAGTAATAAAGCCGCACCAATAATTGCTAAAAGAGAACGATTTTTAAGCAAGTTTTTTGCAGTTGCAAAAAAGTTTTCCTGCTTTTTATTATCATTTTCCTTTTGTACCACTTGTACCCTTTCTAGACACATCTTGTAGCATAAGAAATAACATAAAATCGCTAATATAGAGAATACTATTGCAATAAGTGTAAAACGTTCTGGAATTGCTACTTGATTTCCATCTGCATCTGCGGTATATACAATTAAAGGGGTAATCATTCCGATTACTAAACTTGCAAGAGAAGACCCAACAGTACGGAAAGTGGATAGTGATGCACGATCACCTGCATCTTCACTAATTGCTGATGCCATAGAGCCATATGGAATGTTTATTCCAGTATAACAAATGCTCCCCCATAGAATATAGGTTACAAACATATATACGACACGAACTTCGTAAGGAAAATCACGGAAAAAATACAAATACATTAGCGAGTTCGCTACCGCAACAGGAATAGTCATTCTACGAATCCAGGAACGGAAACGACCATCTTTAGCCGGTCGGCATTTATCAATTATACGTCCCATACCAATATCAGTAAATGCGTCTACAAAACGGGCTAATAAAAACAGCGTACCTACTAACGAGCCGCTGATACCTAAAACTTTCGTGTAGAATACCATAAGGTAACTACTTGCAAAAATAAAGGTAAAATCGTTTCCAAAATCCCCAAACATGTATCCTAATTTATCTTGGATACCGAATGGCCTTTGTTTATTATGACTGTTCATCACTAGTCCTCCTTAGTTTCTTTATCACTTTCGATGGATGTATGATAACATGAATAATTGTACATTCGTTATGACAAAATAAATGTAAATATAAAAATTTTAAGGTATTATTAAAAATGTAATATTTTCAACAAAAAACAAGGTGAAAAATGAGAAGAAAATTACAAAAGTTTATTTTAGATATTTCACGTTCTGTACTAAAAGTAGATGCCAATGTGGTCAATCATTTAGTAAATTATGACATATTCGAAAAAAACACATTCCAATTTCTGCCAGTTAATATGATAAGTGAAGAGATTAAAAATATACTAATTTCTAAAGAAAGGCAAAATTATTTTAAAAATGGCAACTACTATTACTTTAAAACCTCGATGGAAATTTGTATAATTGTAGTTCCTCTTTTGGATATAGAAGAACTGGATTTTAAGTATTTTATATTAGGGCCCTTTTTACCTGAGAATTTTACGGTAAATATGCTAGATAACCT
>JBKTKK010000330.1:0-2627 GCA_047242405.1 Lachnospiraceae bacterium
TTGTGTACGTGGCGATTCATGAGCATCAGAGCCAGAGACGGTCAACCCTTCTTCTAATAATATTTCAGCCAGTCCACTCATGCTTATACCTCCGATGCCAATAAAATGGATCGAAATAGGTTTTTTAAAATTTATTTGATACATATTCATACCTCTTATTAGTTTTATTGAACATATTATACCTTAATTAAAAGAAAAATAAAAGGCTTTCTACCGCGCAAGCATGAATATAGTTTATGTCAAAATGTATAATAATATTATAAACAAGTAGATATTTAATAATAATATTTTATTGAGCCTTTAAATGAAAAAAGTAGCTTAATTATTTAATAAACACAATCTTATTACGACGTACAATTGTCCGCATATAATAAACAAATGGTGCAAAAAATTATACAAATTGTTGTAGTTTGTCGATAAAAAAATTAAATTTTTGTATAAAATGTTAACATTTTAAAAAAACTATGTTATAATTAACTCACTAGATTACAACGAGGGGTGATAACGTGATTAAAAAGGAAATGATAGCTATGTTATTAGCTGGTGGACAAGGAAGCCGACTTGGTGTTTTAACATCAAAAGTAGCAAAGCCTGCTGTTGCCTTTGGAGGGAAGTACAGAATTATAGATTTCCCATTAAGCAATTGTATTAATTCAGGCGTTGACACGGTAGGTGTATTAACGCAGTACCAACCGCTAAGACTTAATACACATATCGGAATAGGGATTCCGTGGGATTTAGACCGTAACCGTGGTGGTGTGACAATCCTTTCTCCTTACGAAAGAAGTGGAAATAGTGACTGGTACACTGGGACCGCTAATGCTATTTATCAAAACATTAATTATATTGACAGCTTTAATCCGGAGTATGTACTTATTCTTGGCGGGGATCACATTTACAAAATGGATTATGAGGTTATGCTTGATTACCACAAATCCAATAAGGCAGATATTACAATGGCTGCAATGCCTGTTCCTATTGAAGAGGCAAGCCGATTTGGCGTTTTAGTAACAAATGATACAGGTAGAATTGTAGATTTTGAAGAAAAGCCTGCTAATCCAAGAAGCAATCTAGCCTCCATGGGGATTTACATATTTAACTGGTCAGTACTTAGAGAGGCGCTTATTTCCAATGCCGATGTACCAAATTGCGATTTTGGTATGCATATTATACCTCATTGTCATCAGAGAGGGGATAGGGTTTTTTGCTATGAATACAATGGGTATTGGAAAGATGTCGGTACACTAGGTTCTTATTGGGAAGCAAATATGGAGTTAATTGATATTGTCCCTGTTTTTAATCTTTACGAAGAGTATTGGAAAATATATACAAAGAGTGACACGCTTCCCCCACAATATATTTCTGCTAATTCATCGGTGGAATGTTGTATTATTGGAGAAGGAACAGAAATTTATGGATCCGTATATAACTCGGTTATTGGCTCTGGTGTTGTAATTGAAGAAGGAGCGGTTGTTCGGGATTCTATCATTATGCAGGGGGTAAAGATAGGAAAATATTCTGAAGTCAATAAAGCAATTATCGCAGAGAATACCGTGATTGGTGCATATGCTAAGTTGGGAATTGGAGAATATGCAGAAAGTAAGTACAATAAAAAAGTATATGCATTTGATCTAGTAACAATTGGTGAAAATTCTGCCGTACCTGACCGTGTTGAAATAGGTAAAAATACAGCAATTTCTGGACAAACAGTAGTAGAAGATTATCCAGATGGGAAACTTGAAAGCGGAGGATATATTATTAAGGCGGGTGACGAATTATGAGAGCAATAGGAATTATTTTGGCAGGCGGAAATAATAAGAGAATGAAGGAATTATCCAATAAAAGAGCAATCTCTGCAATGCCTATTGCAGGTAGTTACAGAAGCATTGATTTTGCTTTAAGCAATATGTCTAATTCCCATATACAGAAGGTTGCTGTATTAACGCAGTACAATACAAAGTCATTAAATGAACATTTGAGTTCTTCCAAGTGGTGGGATTTTGGACGTAAACAAGGTGGCTTATATGTGTTTACACCAACGTTAACGGCAAATAATAGTAGCTGGTTTCGAGGGACAGCGGATGCTTTGTATCAGAACATGCATTTTTTAAAAGAAAGTCATGAACCGTATGTTGTAGTTGCAAGTGGAGACGGTATCTACAAGTTGGATTATGGCAAGGTCTTAGAATATCATATTGAAAAACGTGCGGATATAACCGTGGTATGTAAAGAAATGACTGTGGACGAAGATCTTAGTAGGTTTGGTCTTGTTAAAACCAATGAAGATGGAAGAATTATCGAATTTGATGAAAAACCTATGGTAGCCACTTCGAATATTGTATCATGCGGGATATATATTATAAGGAGAAGGCTACTTATTGAATTAATAGAGCGTTGTGCGCAAGAAGATCGATATGATTTTGTAAACGATATCTTAATTCGGTATAAAAACCTAAAGAGGATATATGCGTTTAAGATTCATAATTATTGGAATAATATTTCTTCGGTGGAATCCTATTATAAAACAAACATGGATTTTCTTAAAAGCGAGGTGAGAGACTATTTCTTTAAAGAGGGGGATGATATTTACTCCAAAGTAGATGACCTGCCACCGGCTAAGTATAATA
>JBKTKK010000331.1:0-2609 GCA_047242405.1 Lachnospiraceae bacterium
CTTCAAAGTCATTTGTAATCATTTTTTCACTAATTTGGCCAAGCATATCCGATTTTATGTATCCCACAATCCCATCATCTGACTGTACCTTCGTCCATTTCCCTACTTCTTCAATGACAATTACCTGATCTCCTGCTAATACATCTTTCACAATTTTACTTTTTATTCCACCTTTATATCTTATGGATGTATTTTTAGCAACTGTACTATAACGTATTGCTTCTCCATATTCATTCCAAATCCAAATTCTATTTGGAGATGAATCAACTTTAAAAGTTAAATTAGTAAACTGTTTAATAAAATCTAACGCGATATAAACGGTCTGATCGTTTTTGCGAATCACTGGAACATAAGGCAACCCTTCTTCTACTCCATCCACGCGATATATCATTTCCTCTGGCAATACTGTTATAATCTGTGTTGGAGTCGTAAAAATGATTTGCGTTCCATCGTAATAAAAACGGCTGTTTAGATAATCATTTACTGTATTAAGATCAATATAAAACTTTCCCTCTTCTTTTAGAGCCTTCTGATCCATTACCTGATTTTTAATTGTTAGCGCATACGCATTTTCCAATGTATCTTCATTAATATTAAAATATTCTGTCAAAGACATTCTCTCTTTTGTTGGAATGTAGCGAACAATAAGTAAACCGATAATTATAAAAACAATAACACCTAATACAGCCCCTACAGAAGTTACTTTTCTTCGACTCATATACTACTCCTATATCATTCAATTTTTTATCCTTTGTATTATAACATAGGAATGGACCGAATAGGTAACAATTCTCTTAAGAATTTATGGGAATATGGTCGGCAGGCATAAAATGTATAAGAATATTTACAAACAAGACCATACTCCCATAGCCTAATTTTGAAGCCTTACCCTGTCAAATCTAATTTCAAGTAATTGGCCCTCGTCATCGAATATATAGTCTCCCATATATGACCCTCTCTCCACATAAAGGCATATAATCGCCATACACATAAGAGGAATTTTTCTCCCACCTAATGTTATAGTAACTCCTCTCTCTTTATAAACTAACAACTCTCTGACAAATAAATCACACAGTTCTTTTTCCTCCTGCGTCAAATACCAACTTCTTTCCATTATACCCCTCCTTGCATAGGTAGCAGACCTTTTGGAAGTAGTGTGTGATATATACCATTTCATATACTGCCTAGTACAAGTGTTTGACAGACTTATTCCTTCCCTCTTTTTAACAATGATCCGCCTTTTCTTTTGATTTATTTCCCGAACTGGGTTAGATACGTTTTCCGTTAGATGTATGAGAAGTTCTGGTAAGGTGAAGAGAATGGCCATATACTCCCTTCTGACATGTCTTATAGCCAGTTCTCTTATCGTAAGAATACACTTTTTTTGTCGCAAATTCAATACTGATTCGTCATTTTTTGCATTGGTAGAGAATGAATATTTTCTATTTATTTACAGGTTGTATAAAAATATGTTTTTTTTCTACACTTTTGTACATAATAATAAAATTTTAATGGGATTAAACTTGCATATATGACATTTTCTGTTATACTTATGATAATTGAAAAAAACATAAAAACATATTTTTCTATCATATTAATGTAATTAATATTGTATAATATAAATGGGGATCTAATAAGAAAGGATGTGATTCTATGAGATTGGAGAAGATTAACGACAAGCAAATCCGATGTACTTTAAACAGTAGTGACTTTACCGACCGAGAAATGAATTTAGGCGAGCTAACCTATGGCAGCGAAAAAGCCAGAAACCTATTTCGTGAGATGTTGCAACAAGCAGCTTATGAACTGGATTTTGAGGCAGAAGACACTCCACTTATGATAGAAGCAATTCCTTTGGCAGAAGATAGCGTTATGTTGTTAATTACAAAGGTTGAAGATCCAGAAGAATTAGACACACGCTTCGCAAAATTCGCGCCAACGAATATAGAAGAAATATCATTAGACGACACCGATTTAAACGAAAATACAAGAAGTCTTTTCGAACGTGCCGATGAAATCATAGATATGTTTCAATCATTAGAGGAAACGGATGAAAAATCTAGCACAGATGAAAATACAGCTCCCAATGCAGAACAAAAACCAAAAGATATTCTAAAAATATATCGCTTCCGTACTTTAGATGAACTCACAAAAGCTGCAAAAGTACTTGATGGCATATATGACGGAAGAAACTCCTTATATAAAGACGAAAAATTAAATCAATATTTTTTAACACTACACATAACAGACCATACGCCAGAGACTTTTAATTCTGTTTGCAATATTTTATCCGAGTATAGTGACACCGTCAAAAATGCACCAGGGCTAGAAGCTTATTATCAGGAACATTTGTACGTTATTGTATTAGACAAAGCAATTCAAGTCTTTAAAAACTTATAATAAAAAGGGTGCGAGACAGACAAGCCACAGGCTAACTGTTTCGCACCTTTTTAGATTTCGAGTCTTCGTTCCATATTTGCAAATTTTGTATAATCCGGTAACCAAACCAATTCTACCGGTCCATTTGGTCCGTTTCGTTGTTTTGCATTAGTAAGTTCTGCAATATTTTTTGCTTCCGTATCTTTATTATAATAATCGTCTCGATATAA
>JBKTKK010000332.1:0-2605 GCA_047242405.1 Lachnospiraceae bacterium
GTTTTTGCCTATGCAAGAAGCCGCTGTGGTATAAAAAATCGTTTAAGTGTGGTAGAAATGAATGCGGATGCGACAGAATTACTTTCTGAACCAAAACTTATTTATGACGGTATACAGGCAAATCCGACCATTGAGGGACCAAAATTTTATAAAAAAGACGGATGGTACTATATTTTTGCACCAGCAGGTGGGGTAGCAACGGGATGGCAGACCGTGTTAAGGGCAAAACATGTGTATGGCCCATATGAATATAAAATCGTTATGCACCAAGGGAATACGGCTATAAATGGTCCCCATCAAGGTGGGTATGTAGAAACACCGGAAGGAGATTCATATTTTATCCATTTTCAGGATGTGGGACCATACGGAAGAATCTGTCATTTACAGCCGATGTGTTGGAACGGAGGATGGCCATTTATCGGGCAGGAAAGGAATGGAGACGGAATCGGGGAACCGGTAGAAGTTTGGGATAAGCCCGTGGCTGTTGACTGGACCCCCAAGCCAATCCCATCTTCGGATGATTTTCATGAGAAAACGTTGGGACTACAGTGGCAGTGGCAGGCGAATCCAGATCATACTTTTTATTCTCTTGAGCGAGAGCCAGACAACCTTGTATTATTTTGTAGACAGAATGAAAGAAGAGAAGACAACCTTCTTTGGTATGCACCAAATGCTTGCAATCAAATGTTACAGGCACCAGCTTTTATGGTCGAAACTTGTATCACTTTAAAGGACGAGGAAGAGGGAGATTTAGCTGGAATAGGGATAATTGGTCACCAATATTCCTATGTGGCAGTGGAGCGTAGAAACGATGAAATTGTTTTAAACGTTAGAACGGGAGTCGTAAAGGACCCAGAAGGGGCCGGCTTAGCAGAAGAGTCCATCCAAGCGTCTGTAACTACAGGGGGCAAAAAGAACGTATATTTCCGGTTGTACCTTACAAATGGTTGTAAATACCATTACGAATATTCCTTCGATAAAGAACATTATTATTCGATCGGTATGACGTATCAAGCGGTGAAAGCAAGTTGGACGGGAGCAAAGTTTACCTTATTTGCCTGTAATTCATTCAATCACAAATCCAATGGGTATGGCTGTTATGAATATGTAACCTTTACTACCGATAGGAATCAAGATGGGGATAGTTGTGGAGGGAAATGTTAAATTTAGTGCGAGAAGCGATTCAAAAGAATGATTGCAATAAACTAAAACAATTGTTGGATAAAGATCCAAAGGCCATTGAAGGGAAGGATAAGGATGGGGTTAAACTTGCCTTTTATGCTGCCTTATCCGGGAATATTGAGATTATGCGTTTCATTGTGGAATATTCAATGGCTAGTTTTAATGAGACGGATCCATGGGGAAATACGGTGCTTCATTATGGGGTACAGTCATAGCGCTTAGAGATGGTTATCTACTTAACCGAACGGGTAGGGCTTTCCTGGGCGCAAGGAAACAAAAAACTTGTGACCCCCTTTGATTTAGCAAGTAAGCTTCATTTAACGGAGATAGAAGCATATTTTGAAAAGAAGTGTGGGGCGAGCCGAAAAGAAATGTATCACAACCCAATATTAACAGGGATGCATCCCGATCCATCAATCGTAAGGGTCGGGGAAGATTATTATATGGTGCATTCATCCTTTCATTATTTTCCAGCTATTCCGATTTCCCATTCTACCGATTTAATCCATTGGAAGGTAGTTGGTCATGCAATTACGAAGGCAGATTGGGCAGGGCTTACAAACCTAGAAGGTGGCAGAGGGTATTGGGCGCCAGATATTTCTTATTATAAGGGAAGATTTTATATAGCAGCGACCTATCGGTGCAATGACGATAACGAAACAAAGAGAATGCAGATGGTAACTTCCTCTCAAAATCCAGAAGGACCATATGAAAAACCTACTTTTTTAAAAGAAGATGGAATAGACCCTTCCATATTCACCGATTTCAATAATCGGCGCTATATGTTACTGAACCGGGGAGCGCGAATTTTTGAAATAAGCGAAGATGGTAAAAAGATTATTTCTAAGCCCCAACTGTTGTGGTACGGTGATCAAAAGCGGGCACCAGAAGGTCCTCATATGTTATGGAAGGATGGTTACTACTATCTTTTTGTTGCAGAAGGGGGCACAGGGCGCGGACATCGTATATCCGTAGCGCGGTCGAAACAATTAATGGGTCCTTACGAAAGCTGTCCGTACAATCCGATTCTGCGTCAATGGGACGAAGAAGGTGTTATCCAATGTTGTGGCCATGGAAAGCCGGTAAAGACGCAAAAGGGTGAATGGTTTATGGTTTACTTATGTAATCGGATGCTTAATGGAAAATACGGGATGTTAGGAAGGGAAACGTGTTTAGATCCAATTACTTGGACAAGTGATGGATGGCCGCTTGTAAATCGGTTAAAAGGCCCGTCTATACTACAAAAAAAACCAAACATAGACGTTTTGGTGGGAGAAAATGAAAAGGAAGTGCGTGGGCAATTAGAGTTTCCATCCGAAAACCATTGGGGAGAATGGAAAACGGCAAGAGCAATGGAAGAGGGACGATTTGGCACCGATTCCAACGGTTTTTGGTTCAAGGGGGATGGGGTGGACTTTAATTC
>JBKTKK010000333.1:0-2587 GCA_047242405.1 Lachnospiraceae bacterium
TTCCAATACAGCCCCTTGTTCAAAGCTAAGGGCTTTCGCGATTACACGAGGTACCCCCATACTAATAACATTCATTGTAGTCAATATGGATACGTCGATTTTTTCACCAATGCATATAATTACCGTTTCACAGTTTTGTATCCCAGCCTCTTCTAGAACATTTTTGTCAAGATGGTCCACTACGAAAGCATGCTGTGTTACTTCTCGAATATCTTTTACTTTATTTTCATTATTATCCAAAACTAATACTTCTCGCCCTGCCTCTGCAAGTGTTTTTGCTAATGCAGTACCAAATCTGCCTAGTCCAATTATGCCATATTCAATGGTTGATTGATGATTCATCTCTCTTCTCCTACTATCCAATTGTTACCGTCTCTTCCGAATATACCACACCGGGCAGACGATTTTTACACCACAATGTTGCAACCGTTAAAGGTCCAAGTCTTCCTATAAACATAGTAAAGATCAAAATCCATTTACTTCCGTCTGAAAGATCCGGTGTAATACCTGTTGATAGACCCACTGTACCAAAGGCACTGGTCACTTCAAAAAAGTTAGCAATAAAACTGTTTTGCGGCTCTAATACACATAATAAAAACGTATTTGTCAGCACGACTAGTAAAGCTAGCAATAAAATACAAAAAGCCCGATATACAATACCCGACGGAATTTTACGCTTAAACGCGGTACAATGTTTATTTCTACAAACACTATAAACATATTTTGCCATAACGAAAAAAGTACTTGTTTTGATTCCACCCCCAGTCGAACCAGGGGAAGCTCCTATAAACATCAATACTATTAGCACAAATAATCCTGCATCGGAAAACCCGGATAAGGGATAAGTAGAAAAACCTGCCGTACGAGCTGATGTACTGTTAAAAAAGGCACCAAGCCATGTAATATCCTCAGTATATTTTAATAGGACAGTTCCTATCCCAAGCAACAAAGCTGTCATCGAAAGGACTATTTTGGTATGTAATGAAAATTTTTTAAACGATCTCGTAAAGATAATTTCACGGATAACAAAAAATCCTAATCCACCAAATATAATAAGGCCACATGTTACCAGGTTTAATAGTACATTATTTTGATAAGGTATTAAATTTCTTAATCCACCAAGAATATCAAAACCCGAATTATTGAATGCCGCAATTGAATGAAAAACACTAATTCCAATAGCATCTGCAAGCGGATAATCCTTGCGAAATACAAGAAAGCTCAAAATTGCTCCCACACTTTCAAAAATTAATGTCATAAGTAAAACAGCTTTCACTAACCGAACAATTCCCTTTAAAGAGCTGAAATTTAATCCTTCTTTTATAACAACTCTCTGCTTCAATCCAACCCTTTTTCCTGCGAGGATTATAAAAAATGCACCTACAGAAGTAACCCCTAAACCACCAATCTGAATTAGTAAGGCGACAACACTTCTGCCGAATACATTAAAGGTATCTGCAGTATCAACGGCAATTAATCCAGTGACACATACGGCACTCGTCGACGTGAAAAATGCATCCGTCAAGGACACGTCAACTCCATCATTTATGGATATTGGCAGCATTAAAACTATAGCTCCAACTATAATTACACCAGCAAAGCCTAAGGCAATTAACCTTCCTGGATTCAACACTTTTAATAACATTTGACACGCCTCTCAAGTATATTCTTTTACTGAACTTTTCAAATTAGGAATTTTTCATAATAACTAATTCAATGCCATCTGCTACATCTTCACAGGCATCAAAACAATGTTCTAATCTGCGATATATTTCAGACCAAACCATTAATTCAATTGGATCTGTTGATTTACGGAAAAGATTACGGACAGCTCCTGTATACAAAGCATCTCCTTCTTCTTCTAAACCGTTAAGTTCAATTATTTTTGCTTCTAAGGCAGCTGGTTTTTTAAAACTATGAAATTCCTTAAGAGCAGCTTCCATCGACTCACAGCATTCCACAATTAACTTTGTAAAGGTCTTTACATCACTTCTTAAAGACTTAACATTAAAAATATCAAGGCGGATTAGTACATCCTCAATGGAATCTGTAACATCATCAATTCTTTGAGCAATTGCTGTTATATCTTCTCTTTCAATTGGTGGTAAAAATTCTTTTGAAAGACGATTCATCATATCATGCTTTGCAATATCAGCGGAATGCTCTATATAATGCATATCTTTTACTTGCTTATCAATTTGGTCCGGTTGAAAATTATTTGCAATTTCATCTAATTGCTTTGCAGCTTTCATTACATAATCTGCCATAACAATAAATGAATCAAAATAGTTAAATTTCTTTTTATCCATGTCTTACCTCCAAGTATTTACATAAAAAATTTCAAGAATACAAATGCCATAATGTAACCAATTAAGCCGCAGCCTGGGAAAGTCAAAATCCACGCCAAGGACATATCTCTGGCAATGCCCCAATTGACACTTGATAATCTTTTTGATGCACCAACACCCATAATCGCAGTTGTTTTTGTATGGGTCGTGCTTACAGGGATACCGAATACGGATGATAATAATAAACTAATCGCTGCTGCTGTATCTGCTGCAAATCCCTGATAGGTTTTTAATTTCAC
>JBKTKK010000334.1:0-2584 GCA_047242405.1 Lachnospiraceae bacterium
GATACGTACCGAATCACGTTTTCTTAATAAATTGAAATTTGCATTTCGGACAGGTGATTTGAATTTTACCTTTTCCTTTTGGTACACGTATTGTCTGACCGCAAGATTTACATTTATAATATTTGTAAGTTTTGCGGTCTTTCCACTGTTTGGTTTTTTTCTGAAACTTACGCTTTACAGGGTTAAAGTACTGTAAAAAGATCCCATTCTCAGCAATTCGTTTGGTGTGATTTTTTGAGAGAATTCGAAAAATCGCATAAAAACCAGGAATATAGGCAATAAAATATATAACTCCTGATGAAAAAATAGTGCCGATAAAAGTGAGCACAAAGTAGAGTCCAATTAAAGCAAAACTAAGTTCATCTCCCCCATGTCGGCCATACATCCACCTTCTTAATTGATCTAGCATGATCTTCCTCCCGATAAATTTTTCATAATATATTTGTACTATCAAGTTTAATGCGTATGCATAAATAATGCAATTAAAGAATTATAAAAAGATAATGAAAATTCTTGACTTTTTTATTGTGAGGGGATAAGGTAACTATAAGGTTGGAAAGAAATGTATTTCATTAACAATTGTTAATTGTACGATAACAGGTAATAATTAGGAAAGAATAGACCAATTTGGAAGGAGAACGATATGGCAGTTTCAACATGTCTTTTATATAATATTAAAGAGGAAAAAATAAAGGCGATAAAAGTGCTTTTAATCCGTATGCGGGTAAAATGCAACGAAGTAAAGAAAGAAGATTACTTAAAACCAATCGGACAGCTAGCTGGTTTAAAGGAATTTCCTGACCAAGGTGAGTATACCGAAGCTGGATTTGAGGATGAAATGCTTGTAATGGCAGGCTTTAGCAATGCCATGGTGAATGAATTGTTGCAAGGATTACAAAAAATGGGGGTTGGTAGGATTAATTTAAAAGCGGTTGTAACTCCACATAATTTGAATTGGAATTCCTTGCAGTTGAGAGACGAGTTGGCACAGGAGCATGAGCAGATGAAGAAATGGAATGCGGATCAAGAAAAATAATTTTAAAAACCTCTTGAAATCCGTCGAAATTTGTGATAGTATTTTACAAATACCAAAAGGCAGAACCTGTACCGCCTTGATTATATGGATAAGATTACGAGACGGTGCACATAGTGTGCGGACGTTCCTTTACGGAGTGTGCGCGCGGTGTTCGTCTTTTTTTTTGAGAAAAATTAGGAGTTCTCCTTCTTTTTTCTGGTATTGCCACTAACAAGGCTTTTTTACGGAGCTTTAAAAATAAGAAATAGGTTTTGTCCAAATGAATTTCGTGATGGCTAAATTTTCTTGGCCACACAAAATTTTTTTGCTATTTTGGTATACACTATCTATAATAACCGTAAAAGCAAAGTCAACGAGAGAATAGAAAAGAAAGGAAAACGGTGGAACTTAATGAAAGCATTTCTAATATTAGAAGATGGTCATGTGTTTACCGGCACAGGATTTGGTTCTTCAAAAGAGATTATCAGTGAGATCGTATTTAATACATCTATGACTGGTTATCTAGAGGTATTGACTGATCCTTCCTATGCAGGGCAAGCAGTAGTCATGACATATCCGCTGATTGGTAACTACGGAATTTGTCATGAAGATATGGAGTCATTAAAGCCATGGCCGGATGGATATATCGTAAGGGAATTATCTAGAATGCCAAGTAATTTTAGAAGCGAGGATACCATCCAGCATTTCCTTGAAGAGCATGATATTCCTGGAATTGCAGGAGTTGATACAAGAGCTTTAACAAAGATACTTCGTGAAAAGGGTACCATGAATGGAATGATTACCCGCAGAGAAGATTTTGATTTAGACGAGGTAATAAAGCAGCTGAAAGCCTATACACCAGCTGGCGTTGTGAAAAAGGTAACTTGTCAGGAGAAAAAAGTTATTCCTGGTGATGGATTCAAAGTTGCTCTAATGGATTTTGGAGCAAAGAATAATATTGCACGTTCTTTAAATCAAAGAGGATGTGAAGTAACAATTTACCCTGCTCATACAACAGCAGAAGAAATCATTGCTTCTTCTCCAGATGGAATAATGTTATCCAATGGACCTGGAGATCCAAAAGAATGTACAGAAATTATTAAAGAAATAAAGAAGTTGTATGATACAAATATACCAATTTTTGCAATCTGTTTGGGCCATCAGCTAATGGCGCTTGCGACAGGCTGTGACACACATAAAATGAAATATGGTCACAGAGGCGGTAACCACCCAGTAAAAGATTTAGAAACTGGACGTGTTTACATTTCATCCCAGAATCACGGTTATGTCGTAGATACGGATAAGTTAGATCCACAGGTTGCAGTTCCTGCATTTATTAATGTAAACGATGGTACAAACGAAGGACTTTCCTATACAAATAAGAAAATTTTCACCGTACAATTCCATCCGGAAGCTTGTCCGGGACCTTTGGACAGTTCCTACCTATTTGACCGATTCTTAAAGATGATGGAGGAGAGATAATATGCCAAAAGACAGTAGCATTAAGAAAGTTTTAGTAATTGGTTCCGGTCCTATCGTCATCGGACAGGCAGCGGAATTTGATTATGC
>JBKTKK010000335.1:0-2583 GCA_047242405.1 Lachnospiraceae bacterium
TCATAGAGGTAACTACTTTGGCCAAAGCTTCGTATCCGCCAGTTGCTATATACTCCTCAATATTCTCTGGATCAATGACCCCACAATTTCTTAGGGCTACTCTTAACTGTTTTTTATAAAAGTCTGTTTCATTTAAAGACTTTACCTTTCCACTGGGATCAACCGTTTCCTGATAAAGCAAGTGAGTGACAACATTTCCATTTTTAATATGCTGTTCTACAATTTCTTCGACCCCTTCTGTTGTTACTTGACTATAAAAACTCCCCTCTGGATAAACAATCATAATAGGTCCTAAAGCACAGAGTCCAAAACATCCGGTTTTAACAATTAAAACTTCCTTCTCCAATTTTTTTTCTTTTATTGCCTTCTCCAATGCCGCTATAACCTTTTTACTACCTGACGAATGGCAACCTGTTCCACCACATACGAGAATTTGCTTCCGATAGCCTGTGTCTTCCGCCAACCTTTCTATTTTTTTCTTACCAGCACGACGTACAAGAACAAGTTTTTCCCGTTCTGCTTTTATACGATGTAGTTCCTCAATTGTCATCATATTCCCCACCCCTTATCGGTCTTTTTCTTTTTTCAGATAAGAATTGATTATTTTGTCAACCTGATCTACGGTCATTTTACCGTACACATCTTCATTCACAAGCATGACCGGTGCCAATCCACAAGCACCAACACATCGGGTAGAGTCAATGGAAAATAAACCATCGGCCGTACATCCACCACTTTTAATACCTAGTCGACTTTCAATGGCTGCCAGAATTTTATCTGAGCCTTTCACATAACAAGCGGTACCTAAACAAACACTGATCTTATATTTTCCTTTCGGTGTCAAAGTAAACTGTGAATAAAAGGTTACTACCCCATAAACTTCCGAAAGAGAGATCTCAAGTTCTTGGGCAATTATCGTCTGTACCTCTATCGGTAAATAACCGTAGATTCCTTGTGCTTCTTGCAATACGGGCATCAAACCGCCAGGCTGGCCCTTGTGTTTTTTTAACACTTCTTTTAGTTTCTGCTCTTGTTCCACAGTTCCTTTAAAAGGCATCGTTCCGTTTGAAGTCATATTTTCCCCCTTAAATTTATTTCAATGATTACAAGCATAATTTCCCGTAATCATAGTGATAGAACTGAAACACATAAAGATTAATTCTCTTTCTATTAATGCAGTAATTCGCAGTTGTATTACACAATTCCCTTTTATCCTGATTTAGCATTTTGTATACTATTTTGTCTAATCGCAATATATCACTTTTATATTTCGTTATATTATATATTATTTTTTTTTGTTCTTTTGCTTTTGTAATCAATATTGCCAATTTATTCCATATACTAGTATCATATATGGTAATATTATCTTGGTCAAGTTAATTCTTATTAAAATAAAAATTGGGGATAAAAAAAGATGAGCAAAAAGCAATCGCTTCTCACTCATCTTTTTTTTCCCGCTGTAGGGCAGTTTCAATTTTATGATTTAATTATCTTAACCCAAAGCCACATCTAAAATCATCATTATTACAAATCCAGCCATCACACCAAATGTACCCGTATGAGAATGCTCACCCAAGTGGGCCTCCGGTATTAATTCTTCCACTACTACGAAAATCATTGCGCCCGCAGCAAAGGATAATAACCACGGCATCACAGGCCCTATAATGCTAACTGCTAAAACAGTAAGAACACCTGCAATCGGTTCAACAATACCAGATAGGGAACCGTATAAAAATGCTTTTTTTCGACTCATCCCTTCTTGTCTTAGGGGGAGTGATATCGCTGCTCCTTCGGGGAAATTTTGTATACCAATTCCTAAAGCTAAAGCAAACGCAGATGCCGCAGAAACACCTACCCCTCCATCCGTTACTGCTAATGCACAAGCCAATCCAACTGCCATTCCCTCTGGAATATTATGTAACGTAACTGCTAACATCATCATCGTAGATCGGTGTAAATTTGTATGTATCCCCTCTGGTTCATTACTGCCAATATGTAAGTGAGGTAAGATACGATCCAATACGAAAAAGAATATTCCTCCGAAAATAAAACCTCCTGCCGCTGGAATCCAACCAATTTCTCCATTGGCTTCTGCTTTTTCAATGGCAGGTATCAAGAGTGACCAAACACTGGCTGCTATCATAACCCCTGCTGCAAAGCCTAAAAATACTCTTTGTACCGAGTCTTTCATTTCTTTTTTAAAGAGAAAGACAACAGCCGCCCCTAAAGTTGTCATTAAAAAGGTAAATCCGGTTCCTGATATCGCATATATGAGTGCTTTCATTCTCACACCCTCCTATTCCATGATTATATACAAGTATACTTCATTATGCTTACTTTATCACATTAGGATAAAAAAATCAACAAAATAATAGGAATTATTCTTATTGTTAGAAAATTCAGAAGAAGCAGGTCCATAACCTGCTCTCCCTCAATTATACCGTCCTTCCCATTGGTAAATCGTTGTTTACTCCCTTTGATATTAATATCTGATGTAAATCTACAATACCGTTATGAAAGGAAGCCACACAGGACGTTAAATATAACTCCCACCTACGTACAAACTCACTGCCCAACAAGTTT
>JBKTKK010000336.1:0-2552 GCA_047242405.1 Lachnospiraceae bacterium
CCATTGTTTCGATGCCTTTTAAAGCAGTTGCCTTTGCATCTGTATTCGGTTCGATATTTAGTACATTTTTTGCAAATTTCTCAAAACGATCAATCCGTTCTTCGTATACATACCTAGCCCAACTTCCCCATACAGCGGCAAGTCCTGCACCATGTGCAACATTGAACATCCCCCCTAATTCATGTTCAATTTGATGGGTTGCCCAGTCGCCTCCATCGGTACCACAGCCAGTTAATCCATTATGAGACAAACAACCAGCCCACATAACTTCTGCTCTCGCTTCATAATTATATGGATCCTTTAATAAAATAGGTGCATGATTCATGACTGTACGGATTAGATGTTCACTAAATCCATCGGTCAATTCCATATTGGTGCTATGGTTGAAGTAACGTTCTATCGTATGCATCATTATATCCACACAACCACTTTCTGTCTGATATTGTGGTAATGTCATCGTTAATTCTGGATTCAAAATTGCAAATTTCGGTCTACTTAAATCATTGCTATAGCCACGTTTTAGAAGCCCCTCCTCCTTTGTTATAACAGAAGAATTGCTCATTTCGGAACCAGCAGCTGCAATTGTAACAACGCAACCAATTGGAAGACATGCATTTGCCGCCCTTTTTCGTTCATAGAAATCCCAAACATCCCCTTCGTTTGTGACTCCATATCCTATCGCTTTTGCGGAATCTATGACGCTCCCTCCACCGACTGCAAGAATAAAATCAACATCTTCTCTCTTACAAATCTCTATCCCTTTATATACAAGGGATAGATGTGGATTTGGAACAACGCCGCCCAAAGACACATGCGCAATATGAGAAGCATCGAGAGATTCGTAAATCCGCTCTAATAAGCCAGAACGAATTACACTTCCACTTCCATAATGGACTAGCACTTTTTGACATCCATAAGCTTGTATAAGCTCCCCGACACCATCTTCCGTTCCCTTCCCAAATACCACCTTAGTTGGTGCATAAAAAGTAAAATTCATCATACGAACCTTTCCTCCCCATTTATTCTCCTATAACATCTATTTGACATACTTTCATCGCTTCCAATGCCTGTTTATGACTTTCTGGTGTAACACCGGCACAACAGGACGCATCAACAACAACTGGTACCTCTGGCAAAAATGCTTTTACTAGCATAGCATTTGAAATTACACAAATATCCGTACATACACCAATTAAAGTAATACTCTCAATTGGCGCTTCCTTATGAAGATTCCTTAACACCTCTCCTAATTTCGTACTACCGAAGGTTGGCTTATCAATTGGTGCTTCCTTTAAAAGTTTATTTATTTGTGGATGTAACTGCCAACCTACAGTCCCTTTCACACAATGAGTTACCGGTAGCTTTCTTCCTTCTGCCGATTCTAAATAATTGTCCGAATGGGTGTCTCTAGTAGCCAAAATTTTACCCTCAAAATTGTTTATTTTTTCTATAACATTTGGCACGATAGCCACTGCTTCCTTAGTACCAAGTACACCGTCTATAAAATCAATCTGCATATCTATAACTACTAAGACTTTCATTTTCTTCCTCCCATTTTCTTTGCCATCTTATCTTCATATATATTTCTGATCTTCGCGGTATTTCTTCGCCTCTTCTATATAATATCTGGAATTCTGCTTTATATTTTCTAATTCTTCTTCGGTTACTGTTCTTTTAATTTTACCGGGGTTACCTAATACCAATGAATTATCTGGGATAATAGATTTTTGTGTAATTAAAGTACCCGCTCCTACGATGCAGTTTTTGCCTATTTCCGCTTCATTTAATATGATTGCTCCCATCCCGATTAAGGAATTCTCTCCGATATTACACCCATGTACAATAGCTCCGTGTCCAATGGTAACTCCATTTCCAATTGACATCTTGAGGCCATTATCTACATGAATCACACAATTATCTTGTACATTCGTGCCAGCGCCAATTTCTAGACTCGCATCATCAGCTCGAATCGTTGTATGAAACCAAACACTTACTTCTTCTCCAAGTCTTACCTCTCCTTTAATCACTGCTCCTTCCGCAACAAATGCAGATTCAGGTATTATTGGAGTCTTATTCCTTAAATGGTCCATTTATTTCCCTCAATTCTATTGATTATCTCATTTTAATTATATTACCTATTTTATCAAAAAAAAAGAAAATAACCAATGTTTGATTGAAGTTTTATGAAAAAATCTTTCAAAAAAGCAGCAATTCTTTTTCCGAGTTACTGCTTTGGTTGAACGCTGGTGGGGCGGCATCGCTTAATAGGATGGGCCGGATGCCCGTATCTCCTCTTTGTTGTCTTTTTTTGCCGTGATTTTGAATGTCATTTCTGTCATGCTTATCATTAAAATAATAAAGACGGAGAGATAAACAGGAAGTATCGTGTAGCCGATTAAATTACCAAGAAATCCGAATAATGGCGGCATAAAGGTTGAACCAACATAGGCACTCGCCATTTGGATTCCGATAATCGTTCCGGAATTTTCTGCACCGAAATTATTTGGTGTAGAATGAATAATACAAGGATAAATCGGCGCACAGCCGAATCC
>JBKTKK010000337.1:0-2527 GCA_047242405.1 Lachnospiraceae bacterium
CTTTCATAGGAGATAAAATAAAAGAAGTTGCCATAAACATTGGAAATGCCTACGGTGCAAGGGTAGATGTTGATTACCAATTAGACGCCCATCCCGCGGTTATTAACGATGATAAAATTGCAAAAATTGCAGAACTGGGGGCGCGAATGGTACTACCAGAAACTTCTTTTATTTCTGTACCGAAAATGATGTTAGGAGAAGATTTTTCATTATATTTGCAAAAAGTGCCTGGTGTATTTGCATTTGTTGGGTGTGGCAATGAAGATAGAGGATGTATTTATCCAAATCATCATGATAAGTTTATGATAGACGAAGATTCCTTGCTGATAGCTACCATGTTACATCTAGCATATGTATGGAAAACTATGGAATAGTACATGAAATTCAGAAATTTACTTGCATCTTTTTAAATATTGGTTATAATTATACTGTATACAAAATACGAAAAGGTATCATACGTTCTTTTCGAACGGATGGAGGTTAGAATGAAGGAATTGCGGTTAAGAGCTCTCGCGAAAATAAACTTAGGGCTAGATGTTCTTAAGAAAAGAGAAGATGGATATCATGAAGTGCGAATGATCATGCAGACGGTTAATATTTACGATAAAATAAATCTAAGTAAAAACTCTTCAGGGCAGATTCATGTTTCTACAAATTTGCAATATTTACCGACAAATGAAAACAATTTGGTGTATAAAGCTGCAAAATTGTTGAAGGATGAATTTTTAATCGACGCCGGTGTGGATATCAGTCTTAAAAAATACATTCCTGTTGCTGCCGGTATGGCAGGAGGAAGCTCTGATGCCGCGGCCGTTTTATATGGTATGAACCGTATGTTTCAGCTAGGACTTTCTTTGGAACAGTTAAAAGAAAGAGGCGTTAAAATCGGGGCAGACGTACCTTATTGTTTGATGAGAGGAACGGCTTTAGCAGAAGGAATTGGAGAAAAGCTTACACCGATCCATCCATGTCCGGTCTGTTATGTTCTCATAGCAAAGCCACCAGTAAACGTATCAACGAAATTCGTTTATGATAACTTACATGCAAATGATTTGAAAGACCATCCAGATATCGATGGATTAATAGAAGCTATAAAAGAGCAGGATTTAAAGAAAGTTGCATCTCGTATGGGTAATGTATTAGAAACGGTAACCATTCCAGCGTATCCAGTTATTGATGACATCAAGCAGTTAATGATTGCGAAGGGAGCTCTAGGAGCAATGATGAGTGGAAGTGGTCCAACGGTATTTGGGCTATTTGATAATCTGATTGATGCAAAAAATGCATATTATCATATGAAAAAGAGTAGACTGGCCAATCAAGTTTACCTTACGGACATATATAATACGAAATAATTTGCCTGCAATAATTCAGGCTGGGAGGTTAAAAGTAATGTTGGATAATTTTCTGAAAGTTAATATGAATGAGTATCTTCCTTTGCGTGATGTGGTATTTAATACACTTCGTCAGGCCATATTAAAGGGAGAACTTGCTCCAGGGGAAAGATTAATGGAGGTGCAGCTTGCGGATCGCTTAGGTGTAAGCCGTACACCGATTCGTGAGGCGATAAGAAAGCTGGAACTAGAGGGGCTAGTCATCATGATTCCTAGAAAGGGAGCGGAGGTTGCTAAGATTTCCGAGAAGAGCTTACGTGATGTATTGGAAGTCCGCCGCGCATTAGAAGAATTAGCAGTGGAGTTAGCATGTCATCGCATGAATGATGAAATTTTAGCAGAACTTAAGTGTGCCTATCGTACATTTGCATCGGTAATCAATAGTAAAGATTTGACATTGATTGCGCAAAGGGATGAAGAGTTCCATGATGTAATTTACAAAGCCACCGATAATAATAAGCTTGTTCAAATGATTAACAATCTAAGAGAGCAAATGTATCGTTATCGCTTAGAGTATATTAAGGATGAAGGGAAGCGACAAATGCTTGTAGAAGAGCATGCAACTATTATTGATACTCTTAAAAACGGTGATGTTGAAAATGCCAAAGTAGCAATACGGGAACATATTGATAATCAGGAAAGTACGGTTTCTGAAAATCTAAAGAAGTAATTACGCCTGATTTAATGCACATAAAATAAAACGCTGGCAATCGCCAGCGTTTTATTTTACTGTTCTTTTCGTAGCATATCTTCAATTTGTTTCTGTAAAAAGGCACCAGCAAATTTTCGCTCTTCCTTTTCCAATTCTTTTAATACAATCGGGGTCCCAAACTCAACTGTAACATGTGTTTTTTTGATTTTAGGAAAATGATTTTCAAAAATATCTGCGGTATGATGCATAGCAACCGGGATGATAGGACATCCAGACTTTTCTGCTATTTTAAGACTGCCTTCCTTAAATGGAAGTAAGGAGGCTTCGCTATCTTTATTTCGCGTTCCTTCTGGGAAAATCCAGATCGATATACCATTCTTAATGTAATCAATTCCGGTTAAAATGGTTTTAAAACCTGCCTTAATATCGTTGCGGTCTAAAAAGAGGCAGTATAGCTTACGCATCCAATTGGAAAGCAGAG
>JBKTKK010000338.1:0-2496 GCA_047242405.1 Lachnospiraceae bacterium
ACAAAAGCGCCGAAACTAGAAATCAGAAGGATTATTAGCCTGCTCGTTATCATTGTTTCTCTGTATGTATTGCTACAGCAGTTTGGAATCCTGAATTTACTCGTGCCTAGCCAGTTGGCCGATACCAAAATGGGGTATGGGATGCTATTTATTGTCGGCCTGATCACATCGATACACTGTATTGCCATGTGTGGCGGAATCAATCTCTCCCAATGTATTCCGCAGGGAGATGGCGGGAAGGAGGATAGCGGGAAGCTGGCCACGTTCCGTCCTGCTTTCCAGTATAACCTTGGTCGTGTGATTTCTTATACGGTAATCGGGTTTCTTTTGGGCTTAATCGGTATGTTGATCGGAGGAGGTTCTGGAGTAGGACTTCCAACACTGTTTCAAGGTATTTTAAAGCTCATTGCCGGAGTTTTTATGGTCATTATGGGAATCAATATGCTTGGAATCTTCCCATGGCTGCGGCGGTTCAATCTAAGGATGCCTAAATTTCTGGCTATAAAGATTGGAAAGAAAAAAGCCGAGAGCACGCAGGCCCTCGTAGTCGGTCTATTAAACGGTTTGATGCCTTGCGGCCCCCTTCAGTCCATGCAGATTGTGGCATTGGCCTCTGGAAATCCCTTCGCAGGTGCGCTTGCGATGTTTCTATTTAGTATGGGAACGGTACCGCTGATGCTGGGATTTGGTTCACTTGTATCTGCTTTGGGCAGGAAATTCTCACAAAGGGTCATGAGCATAGGTGCTGTCCTTGTGGTAGTTCTTGGGCTTGCAATGTTGTCACAGGGTGGCAGCTTGTCGGGGCTTCTTCTTCCGGACCAACTTTTGTTCCTTGTGATTATGTTAGGTATCATTGGTGTAGTTGCCAGTGTCCCATTTGGTAAGACCCTCTATAGGGGAATCAGCATTGCCACTGTAATTGTCATTATGGTTGGTGGTGGCATTGTCTGGGGCAGTGTCAATGAAAATGCCAACTTCAGCAAAGCCAATGCAGCAGCCGAAGAAATAGAAATTGTAGATGGTGTGCAGGTAATTAACAGTACACTGGCCTCCGGCAGATATCCCAATATTTCCGTACAGGCAGGAACCCCTGTAAAATGGGTGATTGACGCACCGTCAGGCACAATCAACGGCTGTAATTATAAAATGATGTTAAAAGAATATGGAATCGAGCACACATTTACCGAAGGCGAAAATGTCATTGAGTTTACACCTACAAAATCCGGCACGGTACAGTATACCTGTTGGATGGGGATGATTCGGGGCAATATTTTTGTAACGGATGGAGATGGAACAGAAACGGCGATTACCGATGAACAAGCTTCGGATATTCCGGTTCCTTCCGGTTATAAGATTCCCTCCGATGAAATTGCGGTTGCACAGCTTACAGAGGACGAATTCGGCGAGGCGATTCAGGAGGTCAGTATTAACCTGACAGAAAACGGCTTTAGTCCGGCCGTGATTGTGGTAGAAGCAGATGTACCAGTCGTTTGGCAAATCAATAATACATTAGATGATGCAGAGGAAGGAACAGTGCTGTTAGCTCCAGTTTACTCTACTAAGCTGGAATTGGCATCGGGTGAAAACAGCCTGTATCTATATCCACAGGACAGCTTTGAAGTATCTACTGGAGATAACAGATTCTACGCTTATGTAAAGGCGGTAGATGACATCAATCAAATTGACAACGCAGCTATCCGCCAGGAAGTCGATGAATTTGAGACATTGATTTATCCTGAAGTTGTATTTGAAAGTTCTGGAATGAGCTGCTGTACAGGAGGTTATTAAAATGAGAGAATTATTATTGTATCACTGGCATTGTATCCTGCCAGCCATCGGTATTATTGCAGCTGTGTTCTTTTTGAGAGATAAGGACCCGGACCGCAAAAAAAAGGATAAAAAAAATGTAAATATAAAACAGTGAGTATACCCATGGTAGGGTACCAGGATTATACATATGCAGAAGGTAGTACGTAGCATTCGGAAAATGGTTGCTACTGTTAGGTAAACGCCTGGAATTTGTGCCGAAAGGCAAAATAACACTTATTTTACTGTGAATGAATGCGCCTTACGATGCAGATAAAAAACAAGGGAGATTGCACAAAAATGTGTATCTCCCTTTCTTCATTTAACACGTTTTATATGCCGATTAGAATACGAACCTAATATATTCTTAATACTTAAGTTCTGTTCGGCAAATGATATTATAGGAGCAAATACTAAAAACACCTATAAATAAAAGTAATGTCAGTACGGGACAAATAAAGTTAATTGTTCCATTACTCATAAATCCCATTGCTTTAGTTGCCAAAGTAATTAAATGATTTGCAAAGGCTTTTGGTAGAACAAATCGAAAGAGAACAGGTATGAGCAATACAATTGTACCAAGGGCAACGCCTAAACAGATAGATGATGTTTTTCCAATTTTATTTATGGTTAGGATTATCAGGTAAAAAAAATTGCAAACAAGCGCGTAGACAAGAAATAGCCAAAGCC
>JBKTKK010000339.1:0-2479 GCA_047242405.1 Lachnospiraceae bacterium
TATATGAAGATGACAGCATTAGAATATGGTAAATGCGCATGTGACACACTTATGAAAAAATTTGAAGCAGCCCAATTGCCACCAGTTGGTAGATTTCACTATCATCAAGGTGTATTTTTATCTGGTATGCAAAAGATTTATGATATATGTCAGGAAGAAAAGTATATCAATTATTGTAAAGAATGGGTAGATTCTATCATTAATGAAGAGGGAGAAATAAATACATTTGATCCAGGTCAATTAGATGATATTCAACCAGGCGTTTTATTATTTTTATTATATAAAAAATTTAGGGAAGAAAGATATAAAAAAGCATTAGACACGTTACTTCCAATCATCTTGAAATTCCCAAAGAATAAGGAAGGCGGACTTTGGCATAAGGAACAAAATAGGGAACAAATGTGGTTAGACGGCTTATATATGGCTGGACCGATTAGTACACAATATGCGGCTGAATTTGACCATAAGGAATACTTTGACTTAAGCATTTTCCAAGCATTATTAATGGAGAAAAAAACAAAGGATAACAAAACAGGACTTTGGTACCACGCTTGGGATAGTGTGAAAGAAAGACCATGGGCGGATAAGGAAACGGGCTTATCCCCAGAGTTTTGGGGACGATCTATTGGTTGGGTACCAGTGGCAATATTAGAAGAATTGGATTTTATTCCAGCAGACTATGAAGGACGTCAGGAACTTGTACGCATGTGTGTTGCGTTAATAGAGGCCATTGTTAAGTATCAAGATGAGGAAACTGGATTATGGTATCAGGTTGTAGACAAGGGGGACCAGGACGGCAATTGGTTGGAATCTTCTTGTACTTGTCTATTTACGGCTGCGATATGTAAAGCAGTTCGTATGGGATTAATCAATGATTCCTATTTAGCTTATGCGAAAAAAGGATATGAAGGCATTATTAATCGCCTCAGCTTTGATGAAAATGGAATCATTATTGATAATATTTGCGTAGGTACAGGAGTAGGCGATTATGCTCATTACTGTAACCGTCCTACAAGTGAAAATGATTTACACGGAGCTGGTGCATTTATAATCATGTGTGCAGAAGCTAGTCTGAAAGGAATCGATCAATGATACGATTGTTTTGGGCGGGGGATTCTATGGTAGCTTTTCATAGCTACCGTACCTATCCTCAAACAGGAATTGGTCAGGCCTTTTCTCTTTTTGCGAATCATGATGTTACCATTTTTAACTATGCCAAAAACGGTAGTAGTACAAAAAGCTTTATCGCAGACATTTTGATGAACAGGGAATAATAAAGGATAATGTGCACCTGGATTATCCAGATGCTATGCTACAATTAGGCAGAATACTTTCTATACCCTGTATTGATTTACGTGAAATTAGTAAAGAGTTACTTAGGCATGCCGGGGATGCAATAAGTCAAAAATGGTATATGTGCTTAGAGGAGGGAAAATACGATAATGATCCAGAAGGCTTCGTTGACAACACACATCTTCATTAGGAAGGAGCCGTTAAGATGGCTGGAATAATAGCGGACGAACTTCGTAGGTTTGGGGGTATATAGAAAGACTTACTTAACTAGGAGGGGACTATGGAAAGACAAGACGAAAAACAATTACAGATAATAGCCAAGATTTTACTTGCTTATGAGTGGACAAAGGATGTGAGTAAATACCCAACACCAAGTGATCGAAAAAGGGCATTAAGGGAATTTTTACAGGAATATGAGGAAAATCGTTTGCTCATGCAGCCATATCGTATGATGAATGAGACTATATTTGGCAAAAAGGAAGGATACTATAGTATAGTTTTAACATGGAAAGAATCTGGGTGCTTGGCAGAGGGATGGATGCTTTTGGCATTAGCAGATACGATTGAAGAGATGTCAAAAATGATATATGAATCATATCGAGAACTTGTAGATTTATTTCGAAAGCATTTAAATGATTTTATACAAAACAAGAATAATATTGATTTATTAGCCTCATTAGCTATTTTAAAAGCTTGTAATTTAGGAATTATATTACCTGAACATTATGTTACATATGGGTTAAAATACATGGGAAATGAAGAGGAATCACAGGGCTTGGATTTATCAATTGAAAATGAGCTGCGAAAAGCTTGTAAAGAGCAATATGAACTTATCATTAGGTTATGGGGAGGGCATAAATGAACGTTCGTATACTAAATTTAATGGCTAGAAATATAACAATAGAGTTAGAGGGAAATGACGCTTATCAGATGGAAGCGTATGATATATGGCTAAATGGTAGTTATTTAAGAACGGATAACAAGATGGTACTCATACTAAATGGACTAAAACCTAGTACAAAGTATGAGTTATCATTAAAAAGAGAAGACCGAGTTCTCGTATCTACGAATTTTACAACAAAGGTGGAGACATATACGTTAAATGTAAGGCAGTTTGGTGCAATTGGTGATGGGGTAAATGATGATACCCAGGCACTTCAAGCTGCAATTTTGTGCTGCCCAGAAA
>JBKTKK010000340.1:0-2477 GCA_047242405.1 Lachnospiraceae bacterium
ATATTAGATTTATTGCGAAGCGTTGCAAATGAAAAGAAAGAATTGGATATGTTAATATCTAATTTTGTTTACGAAAAAGAGGGTGTGAAGCGGAAAAAGGTGATGCATTACCACCGTGCCTTGCCAATCGATGAATATTTCACGTGGGAAGATGTGAAATCCTTTAATATAGGGCAGTATATTTTAATGCATTCGGTCATTTATCGAACACAGCTTTTAAGGGATTGCGGTTTGAAATTACCAAAGCATACATTTTATGTGGATAATATATATGTATACTATCCATTGCCTTTCGTAAAAACCATGTATTATATTGATGTTAATTTTTATCGTTATTACATTGGCAGATCCGATCAATCGGTTAATGAAAAGGTTATGATATCGAGAATTGACCAGCAAATACGAGTAAATAAAATCATGTTTGATTCTTATGATTTAAATAAAATTGCTGATAAAAGATTAAGAGAGTATATGTATCAGTATTTGGAGATCATTAATGTCATATCAAGTGTATTATTAATTCGCGAGGGTTCAAAAGAAAAGTTGGCTATGAAAAAAGAATTATGGGCCTATATGAAGAAATCAAATATAAAAATGTACCGTTACTTGAGATGGCGTAAGTTTTTGGGGTTAGCGATTAATACACCGGGAAGCATTGGTAGAAATGCGATGATTGTTGGTTACAAAGTATGTCAAAAAATATTTGGATTCAATTAAAAAAAGATTCTTATGCGAATGCATAAGAATCTTTTTTTAATTATAAAGCTTGTTCTAGCGCTGGATTTCCTTCTTTTTGCTTTTCCTTTTTTACCGATGCTTTTGCATGTACTCTTCCGTAGACGAGCCAGTAGAAGAATCCGGCCATTACCAAGGCACCTAAGCCATCTAATATTGAGTGTTGTTTTAAGTAAGTGGTGGATAGGCAGATGGACACAGTTACGATAAAAGATAAGATTACTAACCACTTCTTTTGTGACAGAACCTCATTTTTCCAAACTGCAATCATGACTGCTATGGAGTTATATACGTGAATACTTGGAAATACATTCGTATTTGTATCCGTATGATAGATGAAGTCTAATAATTTGGTTAATACATTTTTGTTAGGGTCAAAATTAGGACGTAAATTTTGTCCATTTGGAAATACCGTACATATAATTAAAAACAAAGTCATTCCCCCATACAAAAATGCAATGAAACGGTAAAAATCTTTTTTATTATTAAAGAATAAATAAAGGTACATAATAGGTACGATAAGAAACCAAATAAAATAGGGGATAATAAAAAATTCATTAAATGGAATGTAATCATCAATAAAACAGTGTATTACAGTATAATCCGTTGTTACCGTTTTTTCCAACCAGGCAAACCAAATCAAGTAGAACGGTAAATATAAGACAGTCCAAATATGGCCGTACTTTTTCATAAATTCTCTCATATATATTCATTCCTTTTTTCATTATTCTGCCAAAGGCAATGGAAACATTATAACACATGACGATTCATTATCTCAATATTTTTTGGAACTTTAAGAAATCTTTTATTAATATGGAATAAAATTTTCAAAAATTATACTATTAAATAAGAAACGATAGTTTAAATAGTCCTTTTCGCTTATAAAT
This sequence comes from Lachnospiraceae bacterium, assembly GCA_047242405.1. Classification (GTDB taxonomy): domain Bacteria; phylum Bacillota; class Clostridia; order Lachnospirales; family Lachnospiraceae; genus Fimimorpha. The sequence goes on from JBKTKK010000340.1 coordinate 1,623, forward strand.
GTCCACCCCATGACAGGAATGTGAAATATTTTAGTTAAAATTTGATAGTTAATATTGTTGGTATCTTTATAATTATAGGAAAGGAAATCGGGCCTACTCAAAAAGTTTAGGAAAAGATTTGATGATAGGAGGGAAGTGAGAATTTTACTTCCCCCTAAAGTCCTACCAAATAAATTGGCTGAAAGCTGCCCACGAATAACCGATGGATGATGCAGCTTATACCAGCGAAGAGCCATTGGATTAAAGGATTCAATCATATAAGCACCTTGATAGGTCCTAAGAATTTGATCTGCCAAAAAACAGGTTCGCGTATTTAAGTTCGTTAGTTTGATTTCAATTAATAGGGGGACGCTACCATTTATGAGCTTCAAAACATCTGTTAAGAGAGGTATTTTTTCATTTGTAGAAAAGAGGGAAAGTTCTTGCAATTCTTCGTATGTTTTTGAAACGAGGGGGACATCAAGACCGCAAACCCTGGAAAGCATCGCATCATGAAAGACAACGACTTTTTCATCTTTTGTCAACTGAATGTCAAGCTCAATGCCATAACCGTGTAAAAGTGCGTAAGAGAAGGCGGGTAGAGAATTTTCGGGTATACCTACATTTAAATTATGTAAGCCACGGTGTGCGTAAGATACATGGAAAAAGTTCATTGTTTCTTTCCGTTTAAACCGTCGCGGGTGTATAAGAAAGAGATAGAATGAGAAAAGGAAACAACCAATAACGATGTAAGTGAGCATGGGAATTCCTCCAATACAAAATAAGGATGTCATACCTTTCTAGGTAGACATCCTATTTATAATAGCGGAAGGGAGATTTGAACTCTCGACACCACGGGTATGAACCGTGTGCTCT
>JBKTKK010000341.1:0-2468 GCA_047242405.1 Lachnospiraceae bacterium
GTACCACCGATTGCTCGGGTTATTATGTTTTTCTTTTTCCAATACTCATCCGAACCTCTTATAAGGTTTCCGCTCTGGATTAGTTCCTCTACATAAGAATGATCTCTGGAAACCTGGTGGATTTCGCTGCCTATTACATAAACGCGGCTATCTCCTACATTGCCGACATGGAGTGTTTTATCAATGATCGTAGCCAATGCAAGCGTTGTCCCCATTCCTTTTAATTCATCATCTGATAACGATTTTTCTACGAGAATTCGATTTGTTTGTCTTATTGCATTATTAATAACCGTAATCGGGTTTGTAAATTCGGACTCTTTAATAAGTTCTACAATCTTGTTTACTGTAAACTCAGAAGCGAAGTCACCAGCTCGGTGTCCACCCATCCCGTCGGCAACGATAAAGAGGTTGGGTAGCTGGCCAACTGGATCGATACAGCAAAACAGGTAATCTTGATTCCTATCCCTGCATAAGCCAACATCTGTCATTGCATAGGCATCCACATCACTCATCTCCTTCTTGTTCCGATTTTTCAAGATAGCTTTTTCTTAATTGACCGCAAGCTCCATTAATATCACGGCCCATTTCCCTTCTAATAGTAACATTTATTCCGTTTTTTTCAAGTAATTTTTTAAAATTCTCAATGTTTTTCCATTCCGATTGTACAAAATCTCGTTCCTTTATCGGATTAACAGGTATTAGATTTACATGACAATTCATATGCTTTACAAGGGATGCAAGCTGTGAAGCCTCGTCAAGGTTGTCATTTACACCACTAACTAAACTATATTCAAAAGTAATTCTTCTTCCTGTCTTCTCAAAATAATTTTGACAAGCCTTTAAAACTTCCTCTATGGAGTATTGGTTTGCTATGGGCATAAGTGTTTTTCTTACTTCGTCGTTTGGCGCATGAAGCGATAATGCCAGTGTAATCTGTAAGTTTTCACCTGCTAATTCATACATTTTCGGAACAATTCCACATGTGGAAACGGTGATGTTTCTTTGACTAATATTCAGCCCATTTTCATTGGATAATAGGCGGATAAACGACACGAGGTTCTCATAATTATCAAGGGGTTCTCCCGATCCCATTATAACAACATTTGAAACTCTTTCATTTGTATCTTTTTGTATTTGATAAATCTGATCTAACATTTCAGATGCAGTCAAACTTCTTGCAAGTCCGTCCAAGGTAGATGCACAAAAGCGGCATCCCATACGGCAACCGGCCTGTGATGAAATGCACACACTGTTTCCATGTTTGTATTTCATCCATACACTCTCTATCACATTCCCATCCTTAAGAGAAAAAAGATATTTTCTCGTTCCATCAATTGCAGACTCTAATACTTCTTCCTTTCTTAACGATGTAATTTCATATTTCTGTGCTAATTTTATACGATCATTTTTGGAGAGATTACTCATTTCTTCAAAACTACAAACTAATTTTGTATGTAGCCAATCATAAATCTGCTTGGCTCTAAATTTTTGCAGCCCCAATTCTTTCATCTCTTCGATTAATTCATCCAAAGTTAATGATTTAATATCCGTTTTATTCATCTGTTTTCCTTCTTAATTTCGCTATAAAAAATCCTGCTGTTTTATTCAAACCGGGTATTAATTGAATGTATCCACTATTTGTAGTTTCACATTTTAATTCTTTACCTATTTCTTTCTCAATAGACACTAATTCATATGGAAATGAATTTAAAAACCATTTTACATTTTCTTCATTTTCTTCTGGGTTAATGGTACATGTACTATAGATAAGTAACTTTCCTGGCTTTACGTATTGTTGTACAACGGAAAGGATTTCTCTTTGAAGTGATGCTAACTGCTTCATCTTATCCAATGACATCTTATATTTTATATCTGGTTTATTCCCAATAATGCCCAACCCTGAACAAGGCAAATCCGCTAAGACAATATCGGCTTTATGAATCGATTCTACATCCAGATCTAAGGCATCTTTTACTTGGGCATGAATATTTTTAAATCCACATCGACGAATATTTTCTTCGATCATATAGATTTTTTCATAGGATACGTCCCTACTATCAACAGTTCCTGTCCCATCTAATTTATCGGCAAGATGTAAACTTTTGCCTCCAGGTGCTGCACATACGTCAATACAATAGTCATTTTTTTGAGGAGAAGCAATTTCACCCACAAGCATAGAAGAAATATCTTGCACCTGAATTTCACCATTTTTAAAAGCAGCCAAACAATCTAAGCGATCGAAATTACTAATGTGTAAAGCATAGGGAAGAATGGGATCCCGGCGAACGGACACTTTATCATTTTCCAAAGAAGTGATTATATTTTCGGTAGAATTCTTACTTAAGTTGCAACGCACCACCGTTTCATGGTACTGGTCCTTACCCGCTGATAAACCTTCCAAAATATCTACAGTTTTACCTTCCCCATAAGAATTCATCCAGAATTTTACTAACCAGTCAGGCATAGAG
>JBKTKK010000342.1:0-2458 GCA_047242405.1 Lachnospiraceae bacterium
CTGCATTACAAACACCACCACAGGCATTACGTTTTAAAGAGGGCCATACATACCGCGTTTCATTCTTATACCAAACCAATATTGATAATGATTTTGCATTTGCAATAGGTGAAGGCAATACAAACAAAATAAAAACGAAGGAGAATTTACCGCATACACCTCTCGGATCAGGAAACAAAACTTATGTAACGGAATTTACGAGTGAATCAGATCAAACATGGATTTCCATTTATCGAGATAAAGTTACGGAAACTGTTAGTGAAAATCCAAATCCATTTGTGATTGATAACTTACTTGTAGAGGATATTACGAAAGCAGAAGATTTATATAAGATAAATGTAGAGGCAAGTGATGGCGTAATTATCACTCCAAATACAACGACTGCAATGGCAGGGGAAAAGGTTACTTTCACGGTATCATTAGAAAATGAAACGAAAGAAATTGATTCTATCAAAGTTATTGCAGGAGAAGTAGAAGTTGATGTAACGAAGGAAGAAGATGGTTCTTATTCCTTTATTATGCCACAATCGGATGTAATAATTTCTGTTTTTACAAAAGATAATGTAGTAGTAGATAAAGAGAATTTAAAGAACTTAATAGACAAGGCAAATGGTATAGATAAAGATATCTTCACCAGTGAAAGCGTTGCAGTTCTTAACGATGTATTAGATAAAGCTATCGTTGTATATGAAGATGTTAATGCTACACAAGAGGAAGTTGACACAATGTGTAAGGAACTAGAAGCTGCAATTTATGCATTAGTGCCTGTTACTACATCAACAGAACAAACAGAAGAAGACACTAGTCAAGCTGATTCAAGTACAAGTGATGCTACATCAACGGAACAAACAGAAGAAGACACTAGTCAAGCTGATTCAAGTACAAGTGATGCTACATCGACGGAAGAAACAGAAGAAGATAGTAGTCTAGTTGAATCAAATACAAGTGATGCATCTAGTTCTGATACTACAACAGATCCAGTTGAATCTGGTACAGACCAAGGGGAAAGTAATGTCCCTACTGGGGATAATGTTTCTTTGTACTTGTGGATTGCGATTGTCTGTATGAGTGGGATTTCCATTTTAGGTTTAATAAAGAAACGTAAAGCTTCACGTTCGAATTAGTAAAAAAGCCCAGCGATGTCTGGGCTTTTTTTGTACAAAAGTAAAGGTTACTATTTTACATTGTTCAGGTTACTATATTGCATTTTGTTTTCCTCTTATTTTTCATAAAATATATCTATAGACAGGAGATAGTGTTAGACAATTGACAAAATCCCTGATCACGAAATCAAATTAGGAGGAGTATTTTATGAGAAAAACAAAAAAATTAGTCGCTCTTACATTAAGTGCAGCAATGGTTATGGGGATGACAGGCTGTGGACAGAAAACTAATACAGATGGGGAATCAACAACTGCGCCAAAGTCGACGGAAGTAAAAAGTACAGATGCCGACAAATCAAGTGCAGCAGAATCCCAGACGTCTGATAGTGGCAAAGAGCTAGAGGGTAAGTTAGTTTTTTGGTCTATGTGGAATGAAACAGAACCACAGGGGGAGGTGTTCCAGTCCATTATTGATGAATTTGAAACAATGCATCCTAAGGTAGACATTGATGTGCAATGGTGTGGTCGTGATATCAAGAAGATTTTAAAACCAGCGTTGGATGGTGGGCAAGTAATAGATGTGTTTGATTATCCACTGGAAAATCAATTAGAAGAGTATTGTGTTGATTTGACGGAATATGTAAATAAAGAATATGCATCAACGGATGGTAAACCATTGAAAGAAACGATTCTTCCGAGTATGCTAATAACGCCAAAAACCCAGACGAAGGTAACTGATAAGTTGCTCGCTGTAGGTTATAAACCTTGGATGTGTTTATTTATGTATAATGCTGACATATTTAAAGAAGCTGGTATTACAGCAGCTCCAACTACATGGGAAGAGTTAGATGCAGCATGTGCAAAAATAAAGGAAGCAGGATATTCACCACTTACATTTGATGACGCTTATGCTACATGGCTTCCTGGAATGTATTTAGCAAGGGCAAAAGGCCAGGATTGGGTTAGAGAGTTAGTTGCAGATAAGACAGGTGAAAAGTGGAAAGATGATGCCGTTTTAAATATGGCAAAAGCATTTGAAGAATTTGCGAAGAAAGGTTATTTTGACGCAAATGTTGGAGGTAATAAATGGCCTGCAGGACAGGTAGATGTTGGTAATGGAAAGGTTGCTATGTATTTTAACTTGACAGGTCTTCCTACAGAAGTATCTGATATTACAGGACCTGATTTTGAATGGGGCGGATTTGGTTTTCCAGACGTTGTTGCAGGAGAAAACAAAGCTGGAATAGAAGAAGTTTCTGGCTCAGGTATGATGGCAATTGGTAAAGATTCAAAGAATCCTGATTTAGCTATGGAGTTTGTTGCATACGTATTAAGTAAAGATAGTGATAAAAAGA
>JBKTKK010000343.1:0-2429 GCA_047242405.1 Lachnospiraceae bacterium
AGAAACACTTTGTGGTATCTATCGTGAATTAAATGAAATGTATTTCGGACCAGATATGGTAGTGGATGATTACATTGCGTTAGAATGGGCAAGAATTCCTCATTTTTATACGCCATTTTATGTATATCAATATGCGACTGGATTTTCTGCGGCAATTGCGCTTTCTACAAAGATTTTGGAAGAAGGAGAAACAGCAGTAGAAAATTATAAGAAATTTTTAAAGGGCGGTTCCTCCATGGACCCAATTGAACTTCTAAAGGTGGCAGGTGTTGATATGACTTCAGCAGAGCCAATTCAGAAGGCATTGGACGTCTTTGATGATGTTATTACACAGATGGAAGAAATTTGTCTTAAATAAGTAGGATAGAAAACAATATTGGCATTGCGCCTTACATTTGCTAAGTCAGGAAGGTGTAATGCCGATATAAAAAATTAGTAAAAAAAATTTAAGAAATTTGATGGATTTTTATGAACTAATTTTTATACTTATGTGATAAAATGTACATATGTCCGTAATAAATAAGACTTTAGATTTGGAAACAGGCAGGGAGGCTTTTTATGAATCTATATGAAGCAATATACGTAAGAAAATCAGTGCGAAAATTTCAGATGGCAGCGGTTGATTCGAAGATTATGAACCATATAAAGAAGTATATTAGCACAGTTACTCCATTGGATGATTCCATTGCTTATCATATAGAGATTATAGATGCAATGCAAGAAACTGTTAGTTTTAAAGGACTATGGAAAGTAGATGCCCCTTATTATCTTGTTTTTTATTGTGAAGAGGTAGAAGGCGCACAGTTAAATGCGGGATATATCATGGAGCAAGTTGTATTATATTTAACTTGTAAAGGTTTGGGGACCTGTTATCAAGGTGCATTAAAGGTAAAGCCTAGTTCAGAGGCAATTGCTCTTGGGCAAAAGCCTTATATGGTTGTTGCTTTTGGTTATGGGAAAGAGAACATTGAGCGTGATGCCGGTCAAGCAAAAAGGTATCGAATGCAAGATATTGCCATATACAAAGAAGAAATCGGAGAAGAAATAAAAACGATGTTAAGAGCCGCAAAAATTGCGCCCTCAACTATGAACGCGCAGCCATGGCGTTTTGTAGCTTATCATAACCGTATTCATATTTTTCTTCGAAGAGAGGGATTTAAACCTCCATTTCAAAAGCGATTAGGAGATGTAAATATTGGGATTGTAATTGCACATTTAGCGTTAGCTGCGGAAGAGTTATGGCTAGAGGCGACGATAAAGACAGTAGATAGTATATCGGAACGTGAGTTTAAGAACAATCAATATATTACAACAATCTTTGTGCAATGAGATAAAAAATAAGAGAGACATCAATAGGATAAAATAGAAAAAGGTTATTGACAAAATAGCAGTTTTGGCTTATACTATAACTTGTCTTTCAAGATGCGCGAGTGGCTCAGTGGTGGAGTATCGCCTTGCCAAGGCGAGGGTCGCGGGTTCGAATCCCGTCTCGCGCTTTTTCCGTTTTAACAGTTGTATATAGGGGAGTCATACAGCGGCAGTATTGCGGTCTCCAAAACCGTTCACGGGGGTTCGAATCCCTCTTCCCCTGTTTTATTAAAAACCTTCCATGTGATACATGGGAGTTTTTTTTGTACAATTTTATATTTTCTTCCTTATTAAAGTGTGATACGATAGGAACGATAATTTGAAAGAAAGATGGGAGTTTGCAAAGGGAATTCTTACAGTAAGCTTATAAAAGAGAGCGGTACAAGCAATACTAAATAGACATAAGATATATTAGGTCCTATTTTTTTTGCAATTCTCCTACCTTGCGTAGGATATTGGGCTATGCTATAATGAAAATAATGGGCCAAGATTGCCTAATTTTAACGTAGTGAGGACGATACATTAAATGAAAATTTTAATTAAAAATGGACGAATCCTTGATCCATCTACCAATACAGATGCGATAAAAGATCTTTTTATCCAAGATGGTCAGATTACAGAGGCAGATGCATTTGTAAATGCAGAGGAATGGGAAATCATTGATGCAAGTGGTTGTTTTGTTATGCCAGGTTTAATTGATTTGCATGTACATCTACGAGAACCAGGGTATGAGCAGAAGGAAACGATACAGACAGGTGCATTGGCGGCAGCTCATGGGGGCTTTACCTCAATTTGTCCAATGCCGAATACGAAACCTGCTACAGATAGTCCGGAAATGATTCGTTTCATACTGGACAAGGCAAAAAAAGAGGCAGTGGTGCATATTTTACCAGTAGGGGCTGTTACGTTAGGACAAGATGGGAATACCTTGGCGGATATTGGTGGAATGGCTAAGGCAGGTGCGATTGCCATTAGTGAAGATGGAAAATCGGTTATGGATACTGCCATTTATCGTGAAGGAATGAAGTTAGCAGCAGAAAACGATATTGTGGTAATGGCAC
>JBKTKK010000344.1:0-2423 GCA_047242405.1 Lachnospiraceae bacterium
TAATATAATTATTTCTTTTGATTTATTCTCCTTTTCTTTCTTTTGTAGAAAAAAAGAATAGATAATGCTATAATAGGTTGATAATGTAACAATAAGTTAGAATTAACAGGGGTGATAGGATGTCAACACAAGAAGCAGTAAAAGATAGAACCGATATAAAAATTAAAAAGCCTCGTAGATTTAAAGTTTGTATGTATAATGATGATTTTACGCCAATGGATTTTGTAGTATCAATCCTAGAACAAATATTTGATAAAAGTCCTGTAGAAGCAGAACAGTTAATGATGAATATTCATAAAAGTAGTTATGCAGTTGTAGGCATATATTCAAAGGATATCGCGCAGACAAAAGCTAATATGGCAGAAAAATGGGCGAGAAGTGAAGGGTTTCCTCTGAAAGTTAAAGCAGTTGAAGAATAGAAAATAGAGGGGAAAAGAAATGGAATTTACAGAAGAACTACAATGTCTAATTGCAGATGCGGTTGAACTGGCCAATGAAAATGCCCATAGGTATCTTATGCCAGAGCATATTTTATATAGTTTATTAGGTAACCGTCGCTTTTTAGAAATATTAGAGGAAAACGGCGGTAACGCAAAAGAATTAAAAAAAAATTTATATGAATACATGGATGATAATGCAGAATGCAGAAATGAAGAAGAAGGGGCGACGCTTACCTATGATTTGCAACGCAGTTTTTTAATGGCAGAGGAAATCGCGAGAAATAGTGAACGAAGGGCAGTTGATATCAGTCATTTATTTGCTGCTATTTTAACATTAGAGGATAGCTATGCGGTATACTTTCTCCTTACGCAAGGAATAAATCTGACCGAACTAGTCGGTGATTTATCTCGCGATAGTCTGTCAACGGTGCCGAATATAGGCAAAATTGCAGAGTTTGATGGTGGTGAAGAGGATGAGGAAAGAGAAGTCCGTACCAAGGATATATGGAAAGATTATGTAGAATGCATGAATGATAAGTGTGTGAATGAAAATCCTTTAATTGGTCGGGGGAAGGAATTAGAACGAACCATACAAATTTTATGCCGCTTCAATAAAAATAATGTCCTACACATTGGGGAACCAGGAGTCGGCAAGACAGCCATTGCATTCGGTTTAGCGAGAAAAATTCTAAAGAATCAACTTCCAGCTGCATTAAAAGGGGCAAAAATATATGCGATTGATCTAGGGATACTTTTAGCTGGTACCCAATACCGCGGTGATTTTGAAAAACGATTTCGGATGATTATGGAAGGATTAGAATCGGAAGAGAAACCCATTGTTTATCTGGATGAAATACATAATATTGTAGGGGCTGGTGCAGTAAATAGTGGAAGTTTTGATATATCCAACATGTTAAAGCCCTATTTGGCTTCAGGCCAGATTCGGTTTATAGGTGCGACCACTTATGAAGAGTATAAGAAACATTTTGAAGGGAATCGAAGTCTTGCACGTAGATTTCAAAATATCGATATTTCGGAACCTTCCGAGGAAGAAACAATAGAAATCTTAAAAGGGTTAAAATCGCGGTATGAAAACTTTCATGGCGTCAAGTATGCCAAGGGTGTGCTCGAATATGCAGTTTCCATGAGCCATAAATACATAAGAGAACGTTTTTTGCCAGATAAGGCGATTGATTTAATAGATGAGGCAGGTGCCTACAGGAAGTTACATCCCTTGGATCAGAAGACACAAACGGTTTCAAAAAAGTTAATTGATGATGTATTATCCGAAATATGCAACATACCGAAGCAAACAATCCAGAAGGATGAAATTGAAAAATTGGCGTCCCTAGAGGGTAATCTAAAACGACAGGTATTCGGTCAAGATGAAGCAATAAAAGAAATTACGAATGCAGTACAGTTTTCTCGGGCAGGTTTATCCGAGGAAGGGAAACCACTAGCAAGCTTTTTATTTGTTGGGTCAACAGGCGTTGGTAAAACAGAAGCTGCAAGAGCTTTAGCAGAGGAACTCGGTGTTAAATTAATCCGATTTGATATGAGTGAGTATGCAGAAAAGCATACCATTGCAAAATTAATAGGATCCCCAGCTGGTTACGTTGGCTATGAAGAGGGTGGTTTATTAACAGAGGCAATTCGAAAACAGCCCTATGCGGTACTATTGCTTGATGAAATTGAAAAGGCACATCCGGATGTATTCAATGTTTTATTACAAGTAATGGACTATGCAACCTTAACAGATAACCAGGGAAGAAAAGCAGATTTTCGTAATGTCGTACTAATCATGACGTCCAATGCAGGGGCAAGTGAAATGGGTAAAAAGTTGATTGGATTTGGTAATCGAAGCGTCGACCAAGAAGTCATAGGGGAGGCTTTAAAGAGAACGTTTCAACCAGAATTTCGAAATCGATTAAGTAAAATTGTGTTGTTTCATAGAATGGATGCATCAATGGCGAAAATGATAAC
>JBKTKK010000345.1:0-2396 GCA_047242405.1 Lachnospiraceae bacterium
AGAAAACAGCTAAAAATCGAACTGTTCGGATCAATCAGGAACTCACTGCAATGCATCAGGAAGTAATCGAAAACTTAGAAAGTATTCATGGTGCGCTGTTACGAATGAACCGTTCGATACAAGCAGAAGGCACTTTCGGAATCATGAAAAACGACCGTTGGTACAAGAGAATTGTCCGAAGAGGTATTAATTCGGTTAAACTAGAAGTTTTACTTGTGGCAATAGGACATAATCTATATAAATATCAGAACAAAAAGATGAGAAATAGAACTGCCGCATAGATTCAAAAAGAGAATCTCTATGGGGTAGGGGAAGTGCGCCTTTTCAGCGTAGGATTCTAGCAATTTATACACAACAAAAGCAAAAAGAGGGATGCAAAAAAACTCAATCAAGTTTTTTCACATCCCCTTTAGAGTATACTCTAAACTCTAAACACCTTTAATTCTTCGCAAATAATCTACCACGACAAAAAAGTCACTGTAAACTGTAATGATCTACAGTGACTTTTTAATCTGTTGCATCTATTCAAGATACATATTCTGCAATTTTATAATTTCGTCTTGAGTAATTCCAAGTTCTTCAACAATATAATTCTGGACAGAACCATACTCTTCATTAAGAGTATTTATCATTTTTTCCATAAAGCTCCTTGACACGCCACTTAAAGTTTTTACACCTTCAATAATAGTTTGGTCATCCGTTTGTTTGGCAGCTTCATTTCCCATATATTCAATTTTCCCCTTATAAAATTCATTTGTAAGAGCAAAATCATCTAAGATAGTTTTCTCATCAACTCCCAACGCAGACAAAACAAGAACTGCGGCAGTGCCAGCTCGATCTTTTCCTCCTGTACAATGCCATAATACAGCTTTTTCTTCCTCATTATTTAATAACACTTTAAAAAATTCAGAAAACCCTTTCTGTGCTGTTTCACTTTTTATAGTAGTAACATACATATCATCACTTAACGTGCCATTTTTAACCATTTCTATCAACCCACTCACTGGATCTTTTCCATAAATCTGAGTCATAGCTGCACTATTACTATCATTTGCATTATCTTCATCTAACACACGAATCTGCTCGTTTTTTACACCTTTAATCTCAGGATCCGGTGCATCTGCAATTTCATCGGTGGTTCTAAAGTCCACGATAGTTCCAAGGTTATAATCCTGCGTAAGCTTTTTGATATCTTCATCGGTTGCTTTTACCAGTTTTGCAGAACGTAACAGCATATTGGATTTGATTCTTCTTCCATCCTCCGTATAATATCCACCTAACTGTCTTGCATTTTCTACTTCAGCTAATCCCAGTGTTTGCCCTTCCATAGTAACCTGATTATTGTCATCTTTAACCGATTCTTCCATTAAATTTGATTCCTCGTTTGAAGCATAGGAAGCATAGATTGTTGCACTTCCTAAAGATAATGCTAATGTCATGATAAGAATTCCTATTTTTTTCAATTTCATAAGTACCACCTTTTCTACATATTGTTTAATAATTCAGCACTTATGATTCTATCATTCTTTAAATATTGCATCTAGCAATGTATTGAAAAATAAATGTAAATACGGCGTAAAACGATTAACTTCCTTTCAATTTGATTGTTGGATATCACTACAAATAAGAAAACCTCTATGATTCCAGAAGTCTGTTTACCCCTTTCTGCACAACACTGTAATCACATCCGGCAGCAATACGTTTCTTTTTACAGCCATCACCGTTACCTCATTTACCTGCGATTACCTTTGTCATGTATCCTCGCTTTGCTCTATTCACTAACTTATTCAATTTTCTTCGTTCGTGCGATAGTAAACGGAACAACCTTTGAATGTGAGGGCTTCAATCCATGATTGCGGAGGTTAAAGTCGGAAATGTAAGCGCAGTTATCGTAAAGGATATGAACCGCTTGGGGCATGATTATCTGAAAGTCAGTTTTTATACCGAAGTCATGTTCAAAGAAAAGAGCGTGCGGCTTATCGATATCAACAACGGCATAGACAGTGCAAACCAACAGGACAGCGATTTTACCTCGTTCCTAAACATTATGAATGAGTGGTATGCAAGGGACGCAATCCGCAAGATACAGGCAGTGTTCAAATCCCGTATGCAGGACGGCAAGCGTATTTCCCCAAACATTCCCTACGGCTATTTGAGAAGCCTCGAAGATAAGCAGAAGCTAAAAAAAATATTCAGAATGCCAAGCTATAACAGACCTCTACCATCCAAATAGCAGAGGCTCAAAGGGCGCAGAAACGGCGGCTTTCAGAAACTACAATATAAACAGGGGCAATCAGCAAAAAGCTATTGCCCTTGTTTAATAGGGATAGGAAACACAGGCGAGGTATGGTAAAATAAGGACATCAAAAACGGAGTTTGTGCGGAGGTGTTAGCAT
>JBKTKK010000346.1:0-2395 GCA_047242405.1 Lachnospiraceae bacterium
CTCCCTTCCTTATACATGTACTATTTATCAATGGTTGTGGAACGTATGATTTTACGAACTGGTAATACAAAAGTAGGTGATACCGATAATTCATCAACCCCCATTTTTAAAAATGTTTCAGTCAATTCCGTATCGGCTCCTAATTCTCCGCAAATTCCGACCCAACAATTATTTGCATGGCCATTATTTACGACCATTTGAATCATACGAAGTACAGCTGGATGATGCGCATCATAGAAGGAATCTAATTTCGCATTCTGACGGTCAATTGCTAACGTATACTGTGTTAAATCATTGGTACCTATACTAAAGAAATCAACTTCTTTTGCAAGCTCATCACTCATCATGACTGCCGCTGGTGTTTCAATCATAATTCCAAGCTCTACCTCTCCAAACTTCAGCCCATTTTCCTGTAATTCTTGTTTAATTTCTTCTACAATTATTTTGATTTGTTTCACTTCGTCAACGGATATAATCATCGGAAACATAATAGCAATATTTCCAAAAGCACTTGCACGGTAAATTGCACGAAGCTGTGTCTTAAATATATCTGGTTGTGTTAAACAAATTCGTATTGCACGATATCCCATCGCTGGATTTTCTTCTTTATCTAATTTGAAATAATCCGCCTGTTTATCTGCTCCAATATCAAGTGTTCGAATGATAACCTTTTTCCCAGCCATCATTTCAGCAACGGTTTTATAAGCTTGAAATTGTTCCTCTTCCGTTGGAAAATGGTCTTTTTCCAAATACAAAAATTCACTTCGAAATAAACCAATGCCAGCAGCATTATTTTTTAGAACATTTGCCACATCTGAAATATTACCAATATTCGCATACAATTTGATTGGATGCCCATCAAGTGTAACATCTTCTTTGTTTTTTAATTCTAAAAGAAGCTTTTGTTCTTCTGCTTCTGCCTGTTGTTTCGTTCTCATTGCAGTTAAAATTTCTTCCGATGGATCTAGATAAAGCGTTCCTGTATAACCATCGACAACCGCTTCCTTGCCATTCCAATCTTCTTGAATTTTTACTCCAATTAGAGCAGGTATACTCATACTTCTTGCTAAAATTGCCGTATGAGAATTTGCAGATCCTAATTCTGTTACAAAAGCGAGAAGTTTACTCTTATCCATTTGAACGGTTTCACTGGGTGCCAAATCCTCAGCAACCAATATCACTGGTTCTTTGAGTTCATACATATCCGTATTATTACCTGCTAAAATGGAAACGACACGATTGGATATATCTACAATATCTGCGGATCTTGCTTTGAAGTATTCATCATCCATTTCAGAAAACATTTTAGCAAAATTATCACCCGTCATAGCTACCGCGAATTCTGCGTTTACCCCTTGATTGTTTATCATGTTTAAGATTGATTCATTGTAATCATCATCTTCTAACATCATCGTATGGACTTCAAATACTGCCGCATTCACTTCTCCGACTTCTTTACAAGCTTTTTCGTACAATCCTTGGAGTTGGGCAATCGCCACTTCCTTTGCAGTTTCAAATCGTGTAACTTCTTCTTTCGTATCTTCAGGCTTATATCGTTTTATTTGTTTTTCCTCTTTTTTGTAAAACAATATCTTGCCTATTGCTATCCCTTTAAATATCGATTTACCTGTAAAGATTTCCATCCAATTCCTCCTGCTTATAAATTGTTTCTAAAAAACTCTTCCATATGAGCAGCTATTTCTTCTTCATTTCCACCTTCAACAGTAACCGTTATTTCATCGTTATGTTTAACTCCCATTGCCATAAGGGCCATTAATTTTTTGGCATCTGCACTTTTTCCATTGCAAGAAATCGTAATGGTAGAATCAAGACCTTTCGCTTCTTTAGCTAAAAGTCCAGCAGGTCTAGCATGAATTCCAATTTCATCCTTGATAATATAATTAAATGTTTTCATCCTTTAATCCTCCTATATTGCAAATTAATTTATTCTTCTGTGTAAACACGTTCAATATGCATTGCTAAATAGCCAATCTCTACCTCTGGTAAACAAATTTTTAAATATTTCGCTAAGTGATTGCAAACGGTTCTTGCAATCCGAAAAGAAATGGGAAATTTGACTTCCATATAATCATTCATATTTAACTTCAATTCTTCCCCAGTTATGGCTCTTGCGGCCATATATTTTATATGGTTCATTAAACGATTATAGGAAATGGACTGTATGTCAACTCGCCTTCCCATGTCCCTTTCAATGAGTGTAATGCACTCGCGGACTGCCGCCGCGATTTGCATTGCACTGGAAACTTCCTCATCGCAAATTGAAGAATGAATGTGTAGCGCAATAAAACCAATTTCATCCTCATCCACTTCTATCTGATCTACTTCCCACAGAAGTTTTTTTGCTATTTTTGCTATTTTATACTCTTGGTAAAAT
>JBKTKK010000347.1:0-2395 GCA_047242405.1 Lachnospiraceae bacterium
AATTTGTTGCAGGTAGCAGTTAGGTTGAAAATCGATAGATTGAAATGAGAAAGTGGGTTTGAAATTGCTTTTTGTACATGGAGAAGCAAAAGAAAAATTTATTAGGCTAAGGCAGAAAATCGCAATACGGTTTTCTGCTTTTTTCATGAAAGGATTTATAGGATTAATAAATTATGAAATAAAATAGTTAGGTACCTTGACAAATGTTTTAAAATGCGGTATTCTTAAATCAAGGTACCTAACTATTTTTAAATAAACACAAACCGGAAAAGTTTAATCGAAACAAAGGGATTAAAAGAGGAGGGATTAAATATGGAATTGGAGTATTGCACACAATGTCCTAGACATTGTTCATTTGATTCATTAAAATGCGGAAGAGGACTAAAATATGTAGAGAGTCTAAAAAAAGGAGGAGAGGAAATGAAGTGTAATTGTGAAGATGTAGAAAAAAATGATAATGGTATGCATAATCATCACAAACATTGTGGACGGCATAGACAACATTGTAAAGGTAAAGAAATGTCGCATTCGGAACTAGATATTAATAATTGTGATGATCTATCAGAATTGTTAAGAGCTTGTGGACGTGTAATGCACCATAGAGAGGGAAGAAAGTATGGACAGGGAAGAATAATGCATATACTGTCAGAGAAAGGGGAGATCTATCAGAAAGAGTTACAGGAAACCCTTGGAATTCAGCCAGGTTCCATAAGTGAAATTTTATCTAAAATGGAAGATAGGGGCTTAATCGAGAGAATTCGAGTGGAAGAAGATAGGCGGAAAACACTTGTCCGTATTACTGACGTTGGTAGAAGTCATGTTGAAGAACATCGACATGGTAATATCTCGAAAGATATGTTCACAGTGCTAAATGAAGAAGAGCAAGGTGAGTTGAAGAGGCTATTAAAGGTTTTATTAGAAAATTGGAGACAGTCAAGAGAAGAATAAATAAGTAATCGTATACTTTGGAGATAGAAGTAAAAAAAGAACGTATAAGTATGATTCGATAAAAGTCATTTGGGTTGAGGAAATCAATCCAAATGACTTTTTTGCGTGAAAAAGAGTGACTTAGGCGTATTTAGCCAGCAGTTTAAGCACCTACGGGTATATTTAAAATGAAAGTTCTAAAGTGTGACGATATAAGGATATATAAAAATGTAATAACTAGTTATCAGAAATAAGAAATTGACGAAAAAACTTTGATAGATTAATATGTTAATATAATATAGTAATCATATCATATTAGTATGAAATAAGAAAGGGGAATTATGGGAGATATATTTCTATCGGCTGGTGGCTTGGAAGTCTGTTAAATTATGTTGTTTATTGGATAGAAAAAATAACACATAATGAATGGAGCGAAAAGATATGAAAAATAAAAAAAATATGGGGAAAAGAATAATTTCGTTGGCAACTGCCTCTTTCTTAACAATAGGTGCTATTACAGGGTGTGGCGCAGCAAAGAGCAACAATAACGTTGTTAGTACGGGTATAGATGCAAGTAATAATGGGCCGAGTAAATCAAGTGATTTAAAACAGATCGAGATTACAAATGTTTCCTATGACCCAACTAGAGAACTTTATCAAGCATATAACGAATTATTTCAAACCCATTGGCTGGAGGAGACTGGGCAGGAAGTGACGGTTGTACAGTCCCATGGTGGATCTGGGAAGCAGGCTTTAGAGGTTGCAAATGGCCTAGAGGCAGATGTAGTTACCTTAGCTCTAGAAGGAGATGTGGATACGATTGTAGATGCTGATTTAATAGAAGATGGCTATGTGAGTGAATTTTCTTTGGATAGTTCCCCTTATACTTCTACGATTGTATTCCTTGTTCGGAAAGGAAATCCCAAAAACATTCAAGATTGGGATGATTTATTAAAGGAAGATGTAGGCGTAATTACTCCAAATCCTAAAACTTCGGGTGGGGCTCGTTGGAATTACCTAGCTGCATGGTATTATTTTGAAAAACAAGGTCAGAGTGAAGAACAAATTGTTGCGAGTATGAAATCCTTGTATTCCAACGTTCGAGTGCTGGATTCGGGCGCTCGTGGATCAACTACAACGTTTACAGAAAATGGGCAAGGCGATGTTTTAATTGCCTGGGAAAATGAAGCGTTCCTTTCTGTGAAGGAATCTCCAGATGAGTATGAAATTGTAGTACCATCTTTTTCGATTTTATGCCAGCCCACTGTCGCTATTGTGGATGAAGTAGTTGATAACAGAAAAACGAGAAACGTTGCTACAGAATACCTAAATTTTTTATATTCCGATGAAGCGCAGAAGTTGGAAGCAGAGAATTATTATCGTCCTTCCAATGAGGATATTTTAACAGATTATGTTACTAAATCGGATAGTAATGTAATTACAGAAATACCATCTGATGGTAAATGGA
>JBKTKK010000348.1:0-2374 GCA_047242405.1 Lachnospiraceae bacterium
CCATTATAAATGGCGCCAAATGCGTTCCAACGGTGTGGAAGAAAAATATATTACTGGTGATGCAAGTGACCGTGAAAAGTTCCAGAAATGGGCAGAAACTTTAGAAAAAGCAATTGGGAATCCATTGTATCACTGGAGCCACTTGGAATTACAGCGTTTCTTTGATTATCACGGTGTTTTAAACGGCGATACAGCAGAAGAAGTATGGAACCTTTGCAACGAAAAATTACACCAGGATGATATGAGTGTACGTAATATCATTCGCCGTTCCAATGTAAAAGTAATTGGTACAACGGATGATCCCATTGATTCGTTAGAATGGCATAAAGCCATTAAAGAAGATCCATCTTTTGATGTAAAAGTAGTTCCATCTTGGCGTCCAGATAAGGCAATGAACATTCAGGCACCAGAATTTATGGAATATATGGGTAAATTATCAAGCGTAAGCGGCGTTTCGGTTCAATCCTTTGCTGACTTAAAGGAAGCATTAAAGATACGTATGGCTGCATTTGATGCTATGGGCTGTAAGGCATCAGACCATGCGTTGGATTATGTTATGTATGTACCTGCAACAGAGGAAGAAATAGAGGCAATTTTTGCAAAACGTGCAAAGGGAGAGACATTAAACCAAAAGGAAATCGACCAGTACAAGACCGCGTTTATGCAATTTGTAGGTAGAGAATATAATCGCATTGGTTGGGCAATGCAGCTTCATTACGGTTGCAAAAGAAACAATAATACAACGATGTATCAGCAGTTAGGACCTGATACAGGGTACGATTGTATAAACAACTATGCGCCTTCCGATCAACTGGCAGATTTTTTAGACGCCTTTGCTGTTACGAACGAATTGCCAAAGACAATTATTTATTCCTTAAATCCAAATGATAATGCGGCAATAGGTACGATTATTGGAAATTTCCAAGATGCAACAACAGTAGGAAAAGTTCAGCAAGGTTCAGCTTGGTGGTTTAATGATCATAAGCAAGGAATGATGGAACAAATGACATCATTGGCTAACTTAGGTTTATTAGGAAACTTTATTGGTATGTTAACCGACTCTAGAAGTTTTCTTTCCTATACAAGACATGAGTACTTCCGAAGAATTCTTTGTGAATTAATTGGTGGTTGGGTTGAAAACGGAGAATATCCAAATGATGAAAAAGCGTTAAAGGCAATTATTGAGGGTATATCTTATAATAATGCCGCAAGGTATTTTGCATTCGAATAAAATTTAATTTTGAAGTATAAGCACTGCTTTCTATGGAATCCTATGATATAGGGACTTTAGATAGCAGTGTTTTTTTGCTTTTTTAAATACTTGAAAAAATTGGCAGTTTATTTTTTGCTTTTTTTATCTATAATAATTAATTGCGATATATTTGTAAAAATACATAGGAGAATGGAGGCAGGAATATGGACCGTATTTGGATAACTGGCGTAAATGGACATGTCGGAAGTGCAATTAAGAAAAAGTTAAATCTCATGGAATATCGAATTTTAGGAACAGATAAAAAAGATGTGGATGTGACAAAAGAGGAAGACGTTCGATTGTTTGCAGATAGGAACCGGCCAGGTATAATTATAAATTGTGCAGGATATACCGATATTGAAGCGTGCGAAAGAAATAAGGAAGAGGCCTTTCGTGTCAATGCGCTCGGGGCTAGAAATCTTAGTGTAGTAGCCCGGAAAATGGGAGCCAGATTAATACAAATATCGACGGATGATGTTTTTGGTGGCAATCAAACAGAACCGTATAATGAGTTTGATGTACCCGTTCCAATTACCATTTACGGGAAATCAAAGTTAGCTGGGGAAAATTTTGTTAGAGAATTGGCACCGAAGCATTTGATTATTCGAAGCTCTTGGGTATATGGATTAGGTTTTGATTTTGTAGCCCAAGTTTTAAGTGCAGCGAATCATAAAAATTCTATGTATGTGGCAGCTGACCAGTTTGCAGCTCCAACAAGTGCAGAGGAATTGGCAAAAACGATCGTTACATTAATGGAAAAACAAGAGGATGGTATCTTCCATGTCGTATGTGGTGGTAGCTGCAGTCGGCAAGAATTTGCAGAAGAGATATTAAAACTTAGTGGAAAACACCTTACCTTAATTCCAACCTCAAATTCGAATTCAATGAGACCAAGCTATACTGTTTTAGATAATTTAATGTTGCGCATTTTGAATATCGAAGAGCCAAAACATTGGAAAGAGGCGTTAAAAGATTACGTTTCAACGCAAGCGTTGGATGGACGCATATAGTTGTTCAAAGCAATTTTTGAGAGGGAAAGAAAGGAAGGAACGATGACAAGAAATAAGGATAAACAGAGAAAAAAGTTAGGATTAACGACAAAGATATTTATTAGTCTTATAC
>JBKTKK010000349.1:0-2325 GCA_047242405.1 Lachnospiraceae bacterium
ATAAAGCGCATACTGAATTGGTAACTTCATATCTGGTGTACCAAGCTGCGCCATAACAGCTCCATCCTTAAACTGCACCATGGAATGAATAATGCTTTGCGGTTGAACGACCACTTCCACCTGGTCAAAGGTCACATCAAACAGCCATTTGGCTTCTATTACTTCTAACCCCTTATTAACCATCGTTGATGAATCAATGGTAATCTTACGTCCCATTGCCCAGTTTGGATGTTTTAATGCATCCTCCACTTGTATATGAGCCATTTCTTCTCTTGTTCTTCCGCGAAATGGTCCACCAGAAGCAGTTAATAAAATTTTATCAACTTCTTTATTATTTTCCCCATTTAATGATTGGAAAATCGCAGAATGCTCGCTATCAACAGGTAAAATTTTTACACCCTTCTCCTTTGCAAGTGGCATTATAATATGGCCTGCTGTCACTAAAGTTTCCTTATTGGCTAAGGCAATATCTTTTCCTGCTTTCATAGCAGCGATTGTAGGTCTTATACCAATCATACCAACAATTGCTGTAACTACAATTTCTGCTTCTTTTTCCGTTGCTACTTCAATCAGACCATCCATGCCAGCTACTACATTTGTATTCGTATCAGAAATTTTTGATTCCAATCGTTTTGCATCATCTTCCCTCCATACACAGACGATAGAAGGATGAAATTCTCTAATTTGTTTTTCTAGTAAGTCAATATTGCTCCCTGCCGCAAGTGCAGTAACCTTGATGTCTTTCTTTTCACGTACAACCTCTAAGGTCTGGGTTCCTATGGAACCGGTGGAGCCTAAAATCGATATTTTTTTCATTCTGTGCGGGTCCTTTCTATAATTCAATTTTTAACCCTGCTTTTTCTTAAGTTAATTGTTTACATTATAACCGCTTTTCGCCTAAATATTGCGAGGCATACGTAACTTCCTTAGCGAAGTAACTGTGCAACATAGTATATAATTGGCGCAGTAAATATAACACTGTCAAAACGATCCAAGATTCCGCCATGACCTGGAATTAATTTCCCATAATCTTTAATTCCATGGTTTCTCTTAATTGCAGAAGCTGCTAAATCACCTACTTGTGAAATCATACTTCCAACTCCACATATAATCGCACAGCTCAAGGCTGGATTTGAAAATGCTGTTAAATTACTTGAAAAAAGAGTTCCATATAGAAAACCTAAAAGTACTGCACCTACAACACCACCGATGCCGCCTTCCACTGATTTCTTTGGACTAAGTTTTGGTGCCATTTTATGCTTACCAATTAAAACGCCAACACAATAAGCACATGTATCACAGCCCCAAGCACTTAAAAAGATTAACCACACAAGATACTGCCCATCAATACCCTCTCTTGTCAAGTAAATATAAGACAAAAGCACGGCGACATAAAACAGGCCAAAAAAAGCTGACATAACCTGACTTGATTCCATTTTCGGAAAGGAAAATACATATACGACCATTCCAATTAAAAATATTAATATTAATAATGGTATAATATGTTGCTGTAAATTCAGATATAACAGTCCAAAATAGCAAACTGCCCCTAAATAGCCTACCATTCCTAATGGCTTATTATGAATTTGAAAAACCTTATATAATTCCGACATCCCGATTATTGATATAATAGAGACAGTTGTAAAAAGGAGAGGTCCTCCACTAATTACCGTTATAAGAGCAATAAGTACTAATACAATACCGCTAATTAACCGTGTACGAAACAAAACATTCACCTCCCTAACTTTCTTTTCTTCCACCAAATCTTCTGTCTCTACTATTATAGTAGGTAATCGCCTTAATTAATTCATCTTTATTAAAATCTGGCCAATAAATATTTGTAGCATAAAATTCTGTATAAGCACATTGCCACAACAAGTAATTCGATAAACGAAATTCCCCGCTTGTACGAATTAATAAATCTGGATCTGGTATACCAGCCGTATCCAAATACTTCGCAACTAGCGCTTCATTGATATCAGATGGTTTTACTTTACCTTCCAAGCTATCTGCAGTTATCTTTTGGATCGCTCTCGTAATTTCATCTCTACCGCCATAATTAACTGCGATTACGAAAGTTAAACCTGTATTATCCTTGGTTTGTTCTTCCAATGCATTGATACCATCGATAATATCTTGTGCAAATCGACTTTTTTCACCGATCATTTTGACACGAACATTATTTCTTAAAGCAACTTTTAATAGTCTTTTCATATAGTAACGGAAGAGCTGCATCAAGGCCCCTACTTCATCTGCAGAACGTTTCCAATTTTCAGTGGAAAATAAATACAAAGTCAAGAATTTAATAACAAGTCTGGCTGAATC
>JBKTKK010000350.1:0-2292 GCA_047242405.1 Lachnospiraceae bacterium
ATTATATACTAAGTTTCTGCCAGTTGTCAACACCTTTTTTTATTTTTTTTACTTTTTTTTTAATATAATAAAAAAAAGGTATGAAAACCTCGTAAAACGGAGGTTTTCATAGAAAATTAATTGTAAAATGAGTTTCCTCATTATTATCAATCTCCATAATAATATAAGAAGGCCTTCTTCCCTCCTGCCTTGGATAAGAAATACTACCAGGGTTGACGGCAATCGTATGTTTCCCATATTCCACACGAGGAATATGGGTATGACCATACATAGCGATATCACAATTTCTAGCTTCCGCTTCCGACATTAAATATTCAGTCCCAAATGACACACGATATAAATGTCCGTGGGTTAAAAGCAGTCTATGTTTACCGATTTGAATTTCCTTTTCCCTATCCAAACTGGAAAAGAAATCATTATTTCCTGCAACGAATTCACTCGGGCAATCGGCAATGGCAGATATGTAGTCTTCTGCACCTTCCGCATCTCCTAGATGAATGAGCAAATCAATCGGTTTTACCCGTTCTAAAACCATTTCCAAGTTTTTATGTTGCCGGTGGGTATCACTAACAATTAATATTTTCATAGCTCCTCCTACGCAATTATAGATATTTCTGTATCTGTTCTCTCATTGCCCGAAGAGCTTTTCCTCTATGACTAACTTCATTTTTTTGTTCTGGAGTTAATTCGGCTGTTGTAGCGCCTAATTCGGGAACATAAACAATAGGGTCATATCCAAACCCGCTTGATCCAGCCGGTGTTTTTGCAATAACACCTTCGATGGTCCCCCTTGAGGTTAAAATAGTGCCATCCGGCATAGATGCCGCAATTACACAAACAAAACGAGCGGATCGGTCGGCCCCTTCGACGCCATCTAATTGCGCAATAATGGACTCATTTTTCACTTTATATGATGTATCTTCTCCCATATATCTTGCAGAATACACCCCTGGTTTTTTATCCAAATAATCAACCTCTAACCCAGAGTCATCTGCAAGAATAATACCGTCTGTATATGGACGAAGGGCCTTTACTTTTATTATAGCATTTTCTTCAAAGGTACTACCGTTTTCCTCTATCTCTACCGATATTCCCGCTTCTTTTATGGATAAGACTTCTTTTCCCAGATCCTTTAAAATCATCCGAATTTCTTTCATCTTACCTTCATTTGAAGTTGCAAAAATAATTTTATCTGTCATCTATATGCACGCTCCATTTTCTCTATATGTGTATTATTTTAAGATATACATTTATTCTAAATTGACTTCTTTTGTATAAGCTTTTAAACAAAGATTGCACTTCTGCTTTTCTTCCGTTTCTTGCCAATAAGTTCCTTTTAGGCTAATAAATCCAGTACCATCGTTAATATCCACGCCAGCTGTCGGTGTGTCAGGGCCAATACTATACTCCACTGCAATAGGCCTTTCCGACCCCGGTGTTCGAATATAAATGATAATAGCAAATTCTGTCCCTTCTGCCAAAGCTATCTCCCTGTCCAAGTCAATGGTATAATAACCCGTATTTGCCAATGTTCCCGTTGCTACCTGGTTTGAAAAATCCAAACTTTGCGTCCCATCAAACGAAGGTACCACATATACTTCATACTCTGTATTTGGTCCAGTTGCATAAAATCCAACTGCACTTAGTGTTTCATTTGCCTTCGCTTTATATACATTGGCAAAATATGCGGATTCTTCTCCGTATCCAATTTGTCCGACCCAACCGCACAAATCGCTTTGGTAAATGGAATCAAAATTGTTTGGATTCTCTACTCTCGTATAAACAATATTATATATTCCAATATTTGTATCGTAGTAAGAAACCCAGAAATAGCCCTTGTCTCCAAAGGATTCCCCCCAGCTATTCATACATAAAAATGCCCCATTCCCTTCCAGCGGTACATTAAAATTTTCTTTTGGATAATTATCATCCCAACCAACAATCACAACATCATGATTAATTTTTTCTGTACCAATATAACAATAAGAAAACGTTTTGTCATTGTAAAATTCCGATCTACTATTTGAATCAGTTAGCTGGGAGTAGAGGGATGTCTGCACGCCACCGTACAAATAAACCGCTTCTTTTATTTTCTCGTAATCCTTTTTCGGTAAAATTTGAACTTCCTGTACATGCTTTCGTGGTCTCAAATCTTTCTCTACAATTCCGTCCCCGTAAGAATCCTCATCTTCTAGTATTGGGCCTTGCCATGCAAGTAAATAAGCCATCGACATTGAATATTCACCACCGGAATGCTGGCTTAACATAAAATTATTATTAAAGGTCATATTG
>JBKTKK010000351.1:0-2288 GCA_047242405.1 Lachnospiraceae bacterium
ATCCTTCTTCTTTTTTTCTTTTTGTTCCACAAACGTATGACCACAGGCAGCACACAATGAGTAACCATTTTGTAAAATTGGCATATCGATTCTCATACTCTCTTTCCCCATCATCCTCCGTTTCAATGGGTGGATTTGCTGGGGATGAAGTACTACTTATCTGCTCTTTTTGTGCTAGTTCTTTTTGAATCTTCTCTTTTTCCAAACGTTCTTGACGTAATTTTTCCTGACGAAGCTTTTTTAAACGCTCTCGTTCTTCCTGCTTTCTTTTCTCTTCCTCTTGAAAAGCGCGCATCTCTTCTTCACGAAGTTCTTGCTCTTTCTGCCTTTTTAACTCCTGCTCTCTTCGTTGTTTATCTAATTGGTCTTTTCGCGCAGCTTCTAGTATTACTCTTTGTAAGACTTCCGGATTCTCTTCCTTCCTATCTTCACTGGAATAATTTTCATTGGATGGGATTACCACCTTTTTATCCTTTGTATCACAATTTGTATCTGATTTTTCGGTCAGTATCTGTTTGATATCGGGCTTTGCTATGTCATCATTCCAATCAATCCCTGCTGTAAAATCAATATCTCTTACCCAGGATATGTCGGTATCCTTCTTCTTTTTTTCTTTTTGTTCCACAAACGTATGACCACAGGCAGCACACTCTACTGCTTCATTTTCATTGTTTGTTCCACATACAGGACATCTCATATGCATCCTCCTTAAACACAACCTACAGTTACACGATACATAAACAATTAAAAATTAATATGCTTTCCCCCAGTATACCATTGATTTTGCTGGTTTTCCACAACATACGCAATGATCGGATAAATGCTCTTGCTTAAATGGCATACAACGACTTGTTGCAGTAGTTTCTTCTTTAATTTTTCTTTCGCAAGCCTCATCTCCACACCACATTGCTTTTACAAATCCTGGTTGATTGGCGATGATATCCTTAAATTGATCATAGTTTGTTGCTTCAAAGGTATGGGATTCACGATGAGCACGTGCACGCTCTAACATATCTTTTTGCATTGTATCCAAAATCTCACCAATTCTATCGCCCATTTCATCTAGAGCGACAACAATTTTTTCTCTCGTATCCCTACGTACCACTACCGCCTGACCAGCTTCAATATCTTTTGGGCCGATTTCAATTCGAACTGGAATTCCACGCATTTCCTGCTCTGCAAACTTAAATCCAGAACTCTTTTCCGTTGCATCTAATTTCACACGATAAGCTTTGCTTAACTTTTCTTTTAATTCCCCTGCTCGATCTAAAACGCCTTCTTTATGTTGCGCAATTGGTACAATCATAACTTGAACTGGCGCAATTCTAGGTGGTAAAACTAAACCACTGTTATCTCCGTGTACCATGATAATTGCTCCAATTAAACGCGTTGTCATTCCCCAGGATGTTTGATGTACATGTTTTAATTGGTTATCCTTATCGGTATATTGAATTCCAAATGCTTTTGCAAATCCATCTCCAAAGTTATGACTAGTTCCTGATTGAAGTGCTTTTCCATCATGCATAAGCGCTTCGATTGTATACGTAGCTTCTGCGCCTGCAAATTTTTCTTTATCAGTCTTCCTTCCTTTTATAACAGGTATTGCTAAAACATTTTCACAAAAATCCGCATAAACATTTAACATTTGAACTGTTCTTTCTTCTGCCTCTTCTTGTGTTGCATGCGCTGTGTGACCCTCCTGCCATAAAAATTCTCTAGAACGTAAGAATGGTCTTGTTTCTTTTTCCCAGCGAACAACCGAACACCACTGATTATATACCTTCGGCAAGTCGCGATAAGACTGAATATCTCTTGCATAAAATTCACAAAAAAGTGTTTCTGATGTTGGTCTAACGCAAAGCTTTTCCTGTAGCGGTGAAAGACCTCCCTGTGTCACCCACGCAACCTCTGGAGCAAACCCTTCTACATGATCCTTTTCTCTCTGTAAAAGACTTTCTGGAATAAACATAGGCATATAAACATTTTCTACCCCCGTTTCTTTAAAACGAGCGTCTAGCTCTTTTTGAATATTTTCCCATATTGCATAACCTGCCGGCTTAATTACCATACATCCTTTTACACTGGAATAATCACTTAGTTCTGCCTTTTTTACTACATCCGTATACCATTGTGCGAAATCTTCTTCCATAGAAGTAATCGCTTCTACTAACTTTTTAGCCATTTTTCTTCCTCCATTATCTTATTTAGATTCCGGGACTAAAAATAAAAAAGTCCCGGATCCCATACAAGGGACCGAAACTTTTCGGCGGTACCACCCTAATTAACTT
>JBKTKK010000352.1:0-2285 GCA_047242405.1 Lachnospiraceae bacterium
CGCTTTTATAATGTCAGAATTAATTCCTGCGCCCCAGGAAGTTTTTCCTGTTCCGTAATTAATACCGACATATGCTATTGCATTGGAACTTGATCCTTGTTCTAATGCATGTTCCTGGTAACAGCTTATTTGAAAGTCCATACCATAATAGGTCTTGATTGCATTACTTACTGCATCTAATCGACCATTGCCCACTCCATTTAAGATATGTTCTTCCCCATTATAGCATACCGTAACAGTTGCTGTGATTCCATCTTGCTGCTTGAAATGACACTCTTTTGCATCATACGGTTTCGTAATATCGACGAACGAATGCATAAAAATATCATAAATTTCTTTTGGTGAAAGTTCTTTATGATTATGATCGGAAACACTTTTTGTCGCATACCCCATGGCTTCGCGCATTTTAGGCGGAAGATTTAAACCAAACTTTTGTTCAAGCAAATACCCGATGCCACCTTTTCCAGACTGGCTATTGATACGAATTACATCACCATCGTAATTTCTTCCAATGTCTTTTGGATCAATCGGTAGATAAGGTACTGTCCAGTGCTTGCAATCATGACTCTCTCTCCATTTCATTCCTTTGGCAATGGCATCTTGATGTGATCCAGAAAATGCTGTGAATACAAGGGATCCTGCATAGGGCTGGCGATCATAGACCTTCATATTTGTAAACTGTTCATAAGCTTCCACTATTTTGGGCATTTCGGTAAAGTCTAACTTCGGATCGACACCCTGGGAGAACATATTAATTGCCAAAGTTACAATATCTACATTTCCTGTTCGTTCCCCATTTCCAAACAACGTTCCTTCAATTCGGTCAGCCCCTGCTAGAAGACCTAACTCTGCATCACTAACGCCACAACCTCTGTCATTGTGCGGATGAAGGGAAAGAATAACATCTTTGCGATACTTTAGGTGATCACTTAAGTATTCGATTTGACTTGCGTAAATATGTGGCATCGAATGTTCTACTGTTGCCGGTATATTAATAATGACTTTGTTCTCCTCGGAAGGCTGCCAAATATCTAAAACTGCATTGCATACCTCTAAGGCATAATCAACTTCACAACCAGTAAAACTTTCTGGACTATACTCAAAAGCAAAATTTCCATCGGTTTCATCTGCGAGGGTTTTTAGTAACTTCGCCCCATCAGTGGCAATCTTTAAAATTTCTTCTTTATTTTTCTGGAACACCTGATCCCTTTGCGCAACGGAAACTGAGTTATATAAATGAATCACTGCTTTGGGAGCCCCTTTTACAGCTTCAAATGTTTTTCGTATTATATGTTCCCTCGCTTGCGTCAGCACTTGAATGGTTACATCAGCAGGTATTAAGTTTTGCTCGATCAACGTACGAAGAAACTCGTATTCTGTTTCTGATGCAGCAGGGAAGCCAACTTCAATTTCTTTAAAGCCAATTTCTACTAGCATTTTAAAAAATTCCACTTTTTGTTCTAATGACATAGGAACGACAAGCGCTTGGTTACCATCTCGTAAATCAACGCTACACCAGATAGGAGGTTTTTCAATATATTCTTTTTCTATCCATTTGACGGAAGACTTTGGTGGCATAAAATATTGTCTCGTATACTTTTCAGCATTCATCATTTTAATTCTCTCCTTTTCGCTTTCTTGACTATAACAACTAAATAACTTCATATAGGGGCGATTCATATTCTAATAAAAACTAACGACAAAAAAGCCCTTCGCTCTAACAATCATTTTCGATTGTTAGAGACGAAAGGCTATAACCTTGCGCGGTACCACTCTAATTTATGAATTTCTTCATACACTCATCGGATACGGATGAACTAGGTTCACCTTATATCCTCCCCACGATAACGGTCGGGAATCCGTCTGCGTCTACTTTTCTTTATTAGAATTTTGGGCAGCCGCTCCGAGGTGAGTTCCACTCATTTCATCTACTGCTTCACACCTACCAGCAGCTCTCTGAAATCTGAAATAAATATACTATTCCTCTTCCATGCATTTCATTATTAATTTAATATACATTAACATACTTTTCCATTTCTGTCAATTGCTAGACATGCCAATTTAAAGAAAGAATAAAAAATCTTTCTTTATAAATTGGTTTATGCAAACGATTGTATTTTACTATTTCTATTTTTTTATTCGTAACATCTCTTCTTTTATATTATATAAGTTTGTAGAAAGGTCTAAATAGTGGGTGTGAGGATTTTCAAATCGTTGCTCTTCTTCCCATACCGTATTCGTTAATTGATATTGAACATATTCACGTATTTCAGATAGTTCTGGTA
>JBKTKK010000353.1:0-2272 GCA_047242405.1 Lachnospiraceae bacterium
GCCGATACATTTCAACCAAAGCAGCCCTTGCAACTTCAAAATAATTTCCAGCCTTCGAATATTTTTTTGCTGGAAGAGGGGAATAATATTTAAAATCTGGTAGATAGATATCTACCAGTCCATCGAGAAGTCTTAACGTTTCCACTTTCTCATATCCGCTCGTATTGTACACGATAGGAATCGTTAACCCCTTCCTTTTTGCTTGAATAAGTGCCTCCCTAATATGGGGCACATAATGAGTCGGAGTGACTAAATTAATATTGTTTGCTTTTTTTTCCTGTAACTCTAAAAATATTTCCGTAAGTCTTTCAACCGTCAAAATCTTACCTGCACTTCCAACAGCAATATTATGATTTTGACAAAAGACACAACGCATCGTGCATCCAGAAAAGAAAACGGTTCCAGAGCCTTCCTCACCAGAAATACACGGTTCTTCCCACATATGCAACGCTGCCCTTGCCGCCTTCAAATCAGAAGTCATCTGACAAAAACCAAGTTGTCCTTCATTCCGATTAACGCCACACGCTCGGGGACATAGGTGACAATTTTTATATTCTAACATAAATACCTCTATTTTTCTATTCTCTTTTTAATTCTGTTTTAATGTTTTAAATTCTAATACATATTGTAGCATAAATTCAAAAAAGTTCTATCTAAGAATTTCATAAATTTAAAATTACATCTTGCATAAAAGTAACGAAATGTTAAAATAGTACGGAAAGAACAAGTATGGAAAGAAATTGGAGTAACAAATGGAAAGAGTGTTTCAATATAAAATAACAAAAAATTTGGATGAACGAACTGTAGAAGATGTATTAAAAAATTTTGAATATTCTTCACGAATCATAGCAAGATTACGCCAAACAAAAGATGGCTTGCAAATAAATAATTCTACCGTATATACGACCTATCCAGTATCAGAAGGAGAAATACTCACAGTTCGGTTGATCGATGATGATTCCACAAGCCATATTTTACCTGTCCACCTTCCTTTTGAGATCATATATGAAGACGCTGATATACTGGTCATCAACAAACCCGCCAATATGCCGATTCATCCCTCCCAGGGAAACTATGAAAATACGTTGGCAAATGCTGTAGCCTATTACTTTCAATCGAAGGGGGAATCGTTCGTCTATCGTGCCATAAACCGCTTAGACCGCGATACAACTGGTCTATTGGTTTTAGCTAAACATATGCTAAGTGGAGGAATCTTATCCCAGATGGTTGCAAATAGAAAAATTCATCGGCAGTACTTAGCCATTGTATCTGGGAATGCCCCTTCCATTGGTTCCATAGAAGCTCCTATTGCAAGGGCTGCAAATTCAACGATAGAACGATGTATTGACTTTCCAAAAGGGGAATATGCAAAGACACATTTTCGAAAGTTAGAAACGATAAATATGGGTGATGGGAAAATATTTTCTTTTATTACCTTAAAACTAGAAACAGGCCGCACCCACCAAATCCGTGTGCACATGAAATATATTGGCCATCCACTCCTAGGAGATTTTATCTATAATCCTGACTACTCTCATTTCAAGAGACAGACCTTACACTCCTACTACTTATCCTTTGCACATCCCATTACAAAAAAACGAATGGAGTTTTATGCCCCCCTGCCAAAGGATTTTGTATCCATACTTCCAGACAATTATCAATTCGATCTGTAGATGAATATGCAAAGTTTGGCAAGCGTTTTTTTCATTTTATGAAAATGAAAAATAAGGTCCCCAAAGATTCTCACCATTGGGGACCTTATTTGCCTATTCATCTTTCCTAACCTCTTTTATCTTCGTTTCCAATACATCAATTACCGTTTTTAATACTTTGACACGTGCATAATATTTGGAGTTGGCCTCAACAACAATCCACGGAGCATAGGTAGTAGACGTACGTACTAACATTTCGTCCACAGCTTCTTCATAAGCATCCCATTTTTCACGATTACGCCAATCTTCATCGGTAATCTTCCATTGTTTTTCCGGCGTCTCCATCCGCTGTTTAAATCTTTCTTCTTGTTCGTCTTTATCGATGTGCATCCAAAATTTTATTACAACCGCACCCGCATTCGTAAGCTGCTGTTCCATTTCATTGATTTCTTGATAAGCTCGTTTCCACTCCTCAACGGTGCAAAATCCTTCAATCCGCTCTACCATCACTCTACCGTACCAAGTTCGGTCAAAAATTGCAATATGTCCAGCCTTTGGCATATTGTTCCAGAATCGCCATAAATAATGGTGTTTCTTCTCAATATAATTGGGGGATGATG
>JBKTKK010000354.1:0-2266 GCA_047242405.1 Lachnospiraceae bacterium
CAAAGGATTCTGCCCCATAAGCATTTTTAACGGTCGCCAACACTGGAACATCATAGTCTTTGTAGTAGCGCGGAAGGACAGGAATATTATAAGCGTTTGCAAGTGCTGCTGAATTTCTCCATTCTTCTACTCCTCCCAAACGAATAATATCTGGCTGCCATAAATCCAACGCACGACGGCCAATTAATTCTCTTAACGCTACCGTATTATATTCCCTTTCTCCCATCGCAAGGGAAACTTTCGTTTTTCCATGGATTGTTGCATACCCTTCAAAATCTGTATTTTTTATCGGTTCTTCAAACCAATGAATCCCAAGATTATCTACTGCATTTACTAATTTAACAGCCGAAGGCACGTCCATGCCCTGGTTTGCATCCATCATAATTTTTAATTCTGGCCCAACTGCCTCCCTCACTTTATGTAAACGTTCAATATCGTGTTCCAGAATGGAAGAACCGACCTTTATTTTTACCGCCTGAAATCCTCTGCTTTTATACTTAACAACTTCTTCCATTAATTCCTGATCCGTATAAGACAACCACCCGCCACTTCCATATACTGGTATCCTATCTGTATGATATCCAAATAATTTCCATATTGGTTGTTTTAGAGTCTTCCCCCATACGTCCCAGAGGGCCACGTTTAAAGTAGCCAATGCCCATCTTTGAAGTCCTAAAATTCCAAAATACTCCGATTCCATTTCATAATCTTTCTGTATTTCCTGTGTCTGACATACTTCATATTCTCGCGATAAAAGGAAGGATTTTAAATCCATGAAAGCCCCTTCAATTGCACCTTGCGAATAGTGAAACGATAATAAGTATCCCTGACCTGTAACCCCTGACTTTGTTTCAACTTCCAATACATAAAATGCAATTTCTGAAATTTCATGGGTTGCATCTGCAATGGGTTGGGATCGTTCTGAAATTGCCCGAAAAATTCGAATATCTTTGATTAATGTACCTTTCATATTGTAATACCTCCCCTTTTAGCCTTACCTTCATCTGATATATCTGCCTGTCATTATATTCTTGTCTGATATATCTGTCAATATTTTCTCCTCTTAATAACAGCTCATATAATTTTTTCCTTTCTTTTTAAGTTATTATATGTTAAAATATGTGATATATCAGTTTTAATAAAAGAGAGGGTATTTGATGAGTTTTATACTAGACAATCACTTAAATATAGCAAATATGACCTTAACACAGAAAGCATATAGCCATCTAAAGCAACAAATATTAGCCTGTGACTACATGCCGGGACAAGATATATTTGAGAAGCAGCTTTATGAGGAAATGGATTATGGTAGAACCCCCATCCGTGAAGCTTTACTGGCCTTAAAGAATGAAAAATTAATTGAAATTTTTCCTAGAAAAGGGATGCGTGTGAAACCATTTTCCGAAGAATATATAAATGAAATTTACCAAATAAGAAAGTTAATGGAACCGTCCATTGCAATGCAGTATAAAGAAATGTATTCCAAACGTGTTCTCCTAGACTTTGCTAAAAAATTTAAAAATACTTGTGATGATATAACCTTTTATGCCTTGGATATTGATTTTCACCTATATTTTATTGCGATTACACAAAATCAAACATTGATCCATTTTTATAAACAACTATTAATCGAACAATATCGATTGGCTATGTATGCATCGAAACTTAAGATATCTGTGCGTATATCCAATGACCCCCAACACGAAGCAATTATCAACGCAATGCTAACAGAAGACGAGAAATCCATCAGGGAATCCTTCCTGTTTCATTTAAACCATTCCCTTGTGACATCTTTAAAAACCCTTAATTCTTAATACTTAGATAAAAAAATGCAACGGTTAAAAATCCGTTGCATAAAAAGTTAAATATATGAATTGAATTGCTGTTATTTTACTACTTTAAAACGATGTTTTTTGGGATTGCTCGGAAAATCAATAAACTGTAATGGTGTTTTTGCCCATACACAGCCATCCTCTTCTAAAATAATTTCAACGCTTACTAGGTCATTTCCTTCGATATCCGTTAGGTAATGGAGATTTCCATTTAAAAAATCCGAATCAAATGCTATCACTCCCATTTGAATTAGATATTCAACATAATTATGTAACTCCTCATCATCGACGTTGCTATCTCTTTCTACCATGCCAATGCACAAGACTGCCTGCCAATCTATTTCATCGGTCTTTTCAAAAGCAATGATATTGTCCTCTTCCTAGTCATAAGCATTCTCTATTTTATTGTATTCCTCGTACATTTCTTTTAACTC
>JBKTKK010000355.1:0-2234 GCA_047242405.1 Lachnospiraceae bacterium
GGGCTTTTCTCGTCAGCAGAGCGACCGTCTCAACGTGATTCGTCCAAGGGAACATGTCCACTGGCCAAGCCCCCTTGGCCTGATAGCCTTTTTTACGCAAATATTGCAAATCTCTTTCTAACGTAACTGGATTACAGGATACATAAACAATTTTTTCAGGCCCCACCTTTACCAAGGAAGAAAGGAAATTTTCATCACTACCACTTCTTGGCGGATCCATGAAAACAACATCAAATTTCATACCGTCTTCTGCCATGTCGACCATACATTCTCCTGCATCTCCAGCATAAAACTTCACATTATTCACATTATTTATTTTTGCATTGAATTTTGCATCTTTCACTGCATCCTTATTCAATTCGATTCCTATAACTTCTTTTGCATGATCACTCGCTACTAAACCAATGGTTCCTATGCCACAGTAAGCATCTAGTATTGTTTCTTTTCCTGTTAAATTGGCACATGCAATTGCCTTTTCATAAAGCTTTTCTGTCTGAATAGGATTTACTTGATAAAATGATTTCGACGATATACGGAACTTCTTTCCACAAAGGGTGTCCTCAATAAATCCTTTTCCATATATAACTTGCTCCTTATCGCCTAGCACCATGCTTGTAAAGCGATCATTCACATTTAAAACGATAGTTGTTATTTCTGGATGTATTTTACGCAATGCATTTATAAAATTCTTTTTTGATGGTAATATAGGGGATGCCAAGACTAATACGACCATAATCTCCCCGCTATGAAAACCTTTTCGAATCAATACATGACGCAATAACCCAAAATCTGTATCTTCATCATACGTTTTGATCTTGAATGACTTTAGTAAACTACGGATTGAAACAATGATCTCATCTGCTTTTTGATCTTCAATGAGACAGGAATCTACTGGAATGACTTCATGGGTTCCCTCTCGATATACACCAGATACTGGATTTCCTTTGCGGTCATGGGTAAATACTGCATGTACCTTATTGCGATAATGAAACGGATGTTCCATTCCTAAAATTGGATGAACGGTACAAAATTTCCCAAGCAATTGGTTTACCTGTTTTTGTTTCATCTCAAGCTGTTTTGCATAAGGAGTTTCTTGTAATTGACAGCCGCCACAGTCGCGATATCGTGGACATATATCTTTTCTTAATGGCTTTTTGCTCCTCTCGGTTTTGCTACGTGGATTTTCCTTTTTATCTTTGTTATAGGTGTTTTCTACCTTACGTTTTTTACTCATTTTTTCATCCATGTTTTTTGATTTTTTGTTTTCATATTTATTTTCATTCGTCTTTTTAAATGTTATATTTTTATCATCTTTTTTTGAAAATTTACTCACTGGTTTTTTCGTCTTATTATTGCTTTTGTTGTTTCTTCCTTTTTTCTCAAATGACCAATCTTTACTTCTTTCTTTATCCATGTTCTTACAATGTACCTCTCGTTCTACTCTAATATTATTATAAACAGGAATACTTTCCCTTTATATTACACCTAAATTTATAACTTTTGCACCCGGTATTTTGCTATGAATAATTCTAGGGACTAGATTTATCCAACTAATACACTTATTTAATATAATGGCATCACTAGTAATGACGTTTTCCTTTTTTTCCAATATCACATCGGGATTATCAACCAGCTCTACTTCCGTCACAAAACTTGCCCCTTCCATTACTTCATAGATACATGTTTTTAGACGCCCCGTATTGGATACTGGTGCATCCAAATAAAAGTAAGCTCGTCCTACCCCTAATGCCTCTAACTCTTCTTTAATGAGATTAATTGCGGGTTTCGTCTTATCAATTAAACGATACGTACCTCTTAACCCAGCTAAATCCCGGATTGTTTGATCCATACAAGTGAATAGGGTTGAATTCGAAAGCGCTACTTCTAACGTGATTATTACATTTAAACCGTCAATGTACACCGTTTTTCCACGTGCACAATCTGACATTTCCTTTGAACGTCTATCTTTGATAACTTTTAAGGTTGCCGTGCCGCGCACCAGTGCAAGGCGTTGTCTTTCCGATAACTGATGATGATTGCCCACAAAGGTAGATGCACTTTTTATTGGGTAATTATTTTCTAGTAAATAACGTATTTCTCTTTGTGCTTGTTTTAATTTTAAAATACTTTCTTCACGATAAAAGTCTCTTTCATCTTCGGCAACATATCCTCTGATAACCTCTTTTTCGCCCATTTTTTAATCCTTTCTAGCTTCTCTCATGCACATTATACCA
>JBKTKK010000356.1:0-2196 GCA_047242405.1 Lachnospiraceae bacterium
CTGGTTTATCTGGGAAAATCTTAATCCAAACTTTACCACCACGCTTGATATAACGTGTCATGGCAACACGGGCTGCTTCGATTTGATTAGATTTAATCCATGCTGGCTCCATAGCGACAATACCATATTCGCCATTGCTAATTGTATTACCTCTAGTAGCTTTACCTGTCATCGATCCGCGGAACTGCTTACGATGCTTTACTCTCTTAGGCATTAACATTATTTACCGCTCCCTTCCCTATTCGCCTTTGTTGGAAGAATTTCGCCTTTGTAGATCCAAACTTTAACACCTAACTTACCATAAGTAGTATCTGCTTCAGCGAAACCATACTCGATATCTGCTCTTAATGTCTGCAACGGAATAGTTCCATCGCTGTAGAACTCTGTACGTGCCATATCTGCACCACCAAGACGTCCAGATACAGATGTCTTAATACCAAGCACACCAGATTTCATTGTTCTAGACATTGTGGATTTCATTGCTCTACGGAAAGATACACGGTTTTCAAGCTGTGTTGCAATGTTTTCTGCAACTAACTGTGCATCTTTATCTGGTCTTTTCACTTCTTTAATATCAACGAAAAGCTTCTTATCTGTTAACTTAGAAACTTCCCCTTTAATTCTTTCAATTTCTGCTCCACCTTTACCAATTACGACACCAGGCTTAGCAGTGTGGATAATAACTTTCACACGGCCGGATGCTCTTTCGATTTCGATCTTGGAGATTCCGGCGCTGTGTAACTTCTTCTTTAAGAATGTTCTGATATTGTAGTCTTCAACTAAGTTATCTGCAAAATCAGCTTCAGCATACCATTTAGAGTCCCAGTCTTTAATAACGCCGACTCTCATACCATGAGGATTAACTTTCTGTCCCATATTGCCCTCCTTATCTTTCATTTAGCACAACTGTGATATGGCTCATTCTCTTTTCGATTCTATAAGCTCTACCCTGTGCTCTAGGTCTGATTCTCTTCATAATTGGTCCCTGATTTGCGTAGCATTCCTCAACATAAAGGTTTGCAGGGTTCATTCCGTTATTATTTTCAGCATTTGCAATAGCTGATTTTAATAACTTTTCTATTAAAGCAGAAGCATATCTAGGATTGTATGCAACGATAGCAAGTGCTGTTTCAACGTCCTTGCCTCTAATGGCATCTAATACGAAACACGCCTTTTGTACAGATACTCTAGCGTAAGATAAAGTTGCTGTTGGTCTTGTATCCTTCTGTGCATTTCTTTCTCTTTTTATTTGGGATCTATGTCCTTTTGCCATGACTGTAGTAACCTCCTTTCAATAATACGACAGACTAACGAGATCTAGATTTCTTCTCGTCTTTTCCGTGTCCTCTGTAAGTTCTGGTAGCAACGAATTCACCTAATTTGTGTCCAACCATATCCTCAGTAACATATACTGGAACATGCTTTCTACCATCATGAACTGCAATTGTATGTCCAACCATCTGTGGGAAAATTGTAGAACGGCGAGACCAGGTCTTAATTACCTGCTTCTGTCCAGCAGCATTCATAGCATCAACTTTCTTAAGCAAAGATGCATCAGCAAATGGTCCTTTTTTCAATGAGCGAGCCATAGGTTTTAACCTCCTTAAACATTCATATATTCATCATGCTCGATTTGGGCAAAAGCTATCAAATGAATTATTTGATAGACTTTCCATCCCTTCTTCTTACGATTAACTTGTTGGATTTCTTGTTCTTCTTTCTTGTCTTTAAGCCAAGAGCAGGTTTGCCCCAAGGTGTACATGGACCTGGACGACCAATTCCTGTCTTACCTTCACCACCACCATGTGGATGGTCATTCGGGTTCATAACAGAACCACGAACAGTAGGTCTGATACCCATGTGACGCTTACGTCCTGCTTTACCGTAGTTAATCAATGAATGTTCGCCATTACCAACTGCACCGATTGTAGCACGACAGTTAATTGGAACCATTCTCATTTCACCAGATGGAAGACGAAGTGTAGCATATTTACCTTCTTTTGCCATTAACTGTGCAGAAACACCTGCAGAACGTACTAATTGTGCGCCAGCACCTGGATAAAGCTCAATATTATGGATTTGAGCACCAACTGGAATCATAGCAAGTGGTAAACAGTTACCTACTCTTGCTTCTGCATTTTCGCCGTTCATAACTTTCATACCAACCTTTAATCCTTCTGGAGCAAGGATGTATGC
>JBKTKK010000357.1:0-2187 GCA_047242405.1 Lachnospiraceae bacterium
CTCACGACCTCAGCGATTTTTTTTTAGGGGAGTTTTTTTACAGCCCCTTTGCTAAGTGGATATTTGAAAACCGTTATGTAACTTGCTCATTAATTCCCCATCTGCTATATTTCGTCGACATGGAAAGTGGACGTTCTTGATTCGATTAAAATAGGTTGTGATCAAATATGAGAATCGTATATTCGCCTGTTTGGACAATTTTCATTGCATCGTCTATGATTTTATTCCCAGTATTCTTTAGCGTGTTCATTTCTGTTGCATTTAAAACGAGAAAATAGTCCTCTTGCCCATCTACGTCATGAAACCAGGTAGTTTGGGCTTGGTAAGAGGTTCGAACAATTCCATTCTCATTAACTTCGATTGGTCTCACTGTTATTTTAGAATTTGTTAATACAGTAACCGCATTTGCATTCCAAAAACTAGCATAGCCATAATTTAAATCCAATTCTTCTAATATTTCAATAAAAGTATAGAGTCTATTTTCCTTGCGGTAATCCGTTGGCAAAGACAAGATTGTAGTGGCAGGAAGGATATTCCCGGCAAGGACAATAAGCAATAGGACGATGGAAATTCGCCTTGGCATCTTTTGATGGAAGGCCTCCTTAATGTAAGCTATCGTCACTACAGTACTTGTACATACAATGGGGCTTAAGCGCCAATTTGCGGCAGAAAGATAACCAAGTATATAAGCATATAGGATACTAGTTGATAGAATGAAATGGCTAAGTATAAGAATTCTAAGTTTATGGTTAGCAATTTTTTTGTATCGCAATAAGGCAACAACAGGTAGTATGAGTAGGAGGCAGCCATAGGCCAATCGGATCATATTGCATATGGACGTTACACTGACCAGGGGGGATTTTGCTTGAATCTCTACACCGAGCAAGCAAAACCAATGTGGGAAGAACTTTGCAAGATTATCGACCCATTGATCCATTGATGCATAAGTTGAATAGCCATTGGCATAACCACCTCCATTTGCATTGTGAGTAAGAAAAATCATAAGGAGGAACCCTAAAGCGGTAGCAAAGAGCAGATTAAGGAGAAGATAGTAAGCTGTATGATTTTTTCTATCTCCTAATTGTATGTTAAAATCTAAGTATCGTTCTAACGTTAGCGCACCAACAACTGGTAGGATATAGATGATAAATGATTGTAACCCATTTGTTGCACATAACACCGTCCAGATGAATAAACACAGGAATAAAAAAATTGACTTTTTCTTAGCATTTAGGTGATTCATATGATTGAATATTAGAGTAAGCCCAACAAACAAAAATAAGATTCCTAAACTATAGTATATAATATGGCCCCAAAATAATTCCCGTAATTTTTCACTGGAGGAAAGGGTCATAAAAACAGTACCGATTGCAAGAAAACTACTTTTACAATCCCAGTCCATAGATCGAAACAAAAGATATCCAGCAAAATACAAGGAGAGTGTAAATAAAATCATGCCTATATTATGAGTGATTAAAGATACACCAAAAATTGGAATGAATGGTAGCATGTAGAGCTGTCCGCCAAAGGGAAGAAAACAGGCATAATTAAAATTAGGGTTAAAGAGTGCTTTTGCGTCGTAAGAAGCTTGTGCCCACATAATAGTATCTGTACAGTCTGAATGATATTGGACTCTGGACGGAAATAAAATAAAATAAATAATGAGCAGTAGTGATAGGAAACCGATAAAAACGATGCTGTAGTTGAAAAAATTCCTAGACTTGTTAATCATGAGTCTTTTTCTCCTTTGTATTCATGATATTCTTTATCTGTGTTTACACCCCAGATATTTGATTTATCGGTTCGACCACTTAATAGGTTATCCACAGCTTCAAATGCGGTTGCCATTGAATGATCCATGTTGTTGTAACGGTGTTGGCCATTTCTTCCAATACAAAAAAGATTGTCAAATTTATCGATATAGTCTATAACAGTATGGATTTCATTATAGGTGTCAAAATAAGCAGGATAGGCTTTTTTCACTTTTACTCTATGATAATCCAATACTTGCTTTGAAGTTGTTAATATTCCCATTTTTTTTAATTCTTTATAGGCAAACTTAACACTTTCTTTCGTAGACATGCGCCAGAAAAAATCTCCTTCGGTACAGAAATATTCTAATCCTATCCAGACGGTATGAAGTGGGTCTTTTACTAAGTAGGGGGACCAGTTATTGAAAATTTGTAT
>JBKTKK010000358.1:0-2187 GCA_047242405.1 Lachnospiraceae bacterium
TAATATAGTTGTTTCTTATAAGACAAAAGAGTGGTTGGATGATAGGAAGGAATTTAAATATGCGAATCGTCTATATGGGAACACCGGATTTTGCCGTACCTGCGCTGGAAACGTTAATAGCAAGCAAACATGAAATCGTTGCTGTTGTAACACAGCCAGATAAACCGAAGGGAAGAGGGAAAGCGGTACAATTTACACCAGTGAAAGAAATAGCATTGGAACATAATATTGCGCTGTATCAGCCTATAAAGGTAAGAAATCCAGAATTTATTGAAATTTTAAAAGAGATAAATCCAGATGTTATTGTAGTTGTTGCATTTGGTCAAATGCTTCCAAGAGCAATCTTAGACTTGCCGAAGTATGGTTGTGTAAACGCACATGGTTCCCTGTTACCAAAATATCGTGGTGCTGCACCAATGCAGTGGAGCATTATTGATGGAGAGGCGGAAACGGGTGTTACTACGATGTTTATGGATGTTGGGTGCGATACAGGGGATATGCTTGAAAAAGCGGTGATTCCAATCGACCCAAAGGAAACACTTGCTACCTTGCATGATAAACTAGCTGCCTTGAATGGACCTTTGTTGCTATCTACTCTGGATAAGTTAGAGGATGGTACAATCGTTCGAACAAAACAGGAAGATGAGAAGTCTTGCTATGCAAAAATGCTGACTAAAGAATTAGGGAAAATTGATTGGAGTCAGCCGGCAGTTGTAATTGAACGCCTGATTCGTGGATTAAATCCATGGCCAAGTGCCTATTCATCCCTTCACGGAAAAACGTTAAAGGTATGGGATGCAGACGTTATTGGAGAAAACAGTGGACGCAAACCGGGCGAAATCGTTCAAATTACAAAAACATCGTTAAACGTTCAGACAGGAGATGGAATTTTAGCGATTAAAGAAGTTCAGTTAGAAGGTAAAAAAAAGATGTCTGTAGACGCTTTTTTACGCGGCTATTCGGTTCAACAAGATGATGTATTAATTTAAACGTATAGCGGATTGATAATATCCGCTTGAAAGGAGGAGCGATATGATACCTGCATTTTATGGATATGGGTATGGGTTCTATTTTGATCCCACATATATATTAGTGCTTATTGGTGCCATTATATGTATGTTGGCTTCGGCAAAGGTACAAACGACTTATAAGAAATATGCCTCTTACCGCAGTATGAGTGGTATGACGGGAGCCCAGGCAGCAGAACGTATTTTACATTCCCAAGGAATCTATGGAGTATCAATCGAGCGAGTTTCTGGGAATTTGACGGATCACTATGATCCGAGATCAAAAACCCTTCGTCTATCTGACACCGTTTATGGTTCTACTTCCATTGCAGCCATAGGGGTTGCAGCCCACGAATGTGGTCATGCGGTACAAGATGAAGTCGGATATGCGCCATTAAAAATCAGAGGTGCCTTAGTTCCAGTAGCAAATTTTGGCTCTGCGCTAAGCTGGCCCCTAATTTTAATTGGTGTATTATTAAGTTGGAATACGCTTTTAATTCAATTTGGAATTATATTATTTTGTGCTGCAGTTGCGTTTCAACTAATTACCTTGCCGGTTGAATTAAATGCATCCAATCGGGCCATTGCCTTACTTTCTCAGAATGGAATATTATATGGGGATGAAGTTGGGCAGACAAGAAAGGTATTAAATGCTGCAGCCTTAACTTATATTGCAAGTGCGGCAGCCATGATTTTACAATTGCT
Organism: Lachnospiraceae bacterium; assembly: GCA_047242405.1. GTDB lineage: Bacteria > Bacillota > Clostridia > Lachnospirales > Lachnospiraceae > Fimimorpha. The sequence goes on from JBKTKK010000358.1 coordinate 1,713, forward strand.
AAGACTCTTGATTTTATTCGGAGGACGTAGAAATGATGACTAAAGAAAGTACAAGAGCCATTGTACTTGATATCTTACTAGAAGTTATGGAAAAGGGGAAATTTACCCATATTGTCCTTCGCCAAGCTTTAGATAAGTATGGATACTTGGAGAAAAATGAGAGAGCATTTATATCGAGATTAGCAAACGGAACCATTGAAAAATGTATTGAACTAGATTACATTATTAATGGTTACTCTAGTGTTAAAGTGAATAAGATGAAACCTGTCATACGTAATATACTGCGTATGACAGTATACCAACTTAAGTACATGGATTCGGTTCCCGCTTCTGCTGCATGTAATGAAGCAGTGAAACTAGCGCAAAAGAAAGGTTTTGGTCAGTTAAAGGGCTTTATCAATGGTGTAAGCCGAAATATAAGCCGTCATATAGAAGAAATGGTCCAATATGACGATTTGTCAGTCAAGTACTCTAT
>JBKTKK010000359.1:0-2186 GCA_047242405.1 Lachnospiraceae bacterium
ACTAATCGGGGTAGGAGCAGGCATTGGTCTTGCGCAGGGGATTTCTAAATTGTCAGAGACGCCTGTTGCAATTAGCATACCGTCAATTGTTATTTCAGTAGTGTTTTCGATGGTAATTGGCATTGTATTTGGGTTATTACCATCCATTAAAGCGGCTAATTTAAATCCTATTGAAGCATTAAGATATGAGTAATAAGTAACAAAAAACACAGCAGAATCTTTTGTTTTTCATTAAAATAAAAGATTCTGCTGTTACTCGTTGTTTTAATCCATTGATTTTTTTTTTGAAAACGGGTACAATCGATATATGCAAAAGGGAAGATTATAGTGGAGGTTTCCATGAAAATTGTAATTCAAAGGGTAAACTATGGAACTGTCAAAGTTGATGATAAAATGATTGGGCAAATAGGAAAGGGCTTTGTAATTTTCCTTGGGGTAGCAGATGGGGATACAAAAGAAATGGTGGACAAGTATGTAGATAAGATGGCAAAACTTCGAATTTTTCCAGATGCTTCTGGAAAAACAAACTTATCTTTAAAAGATGTGGATGGGGAGGTACTTGTTATCTCACAATTTACATTATATGCGGATTGCAGGAAGGGTAATCGGCCGAGTTTTATAAAAGCGGGATCCCCCGAAGAAGCAAGAAACCTGTACGAATATTTTATAGATCAGTGTAAGGTTCGGTTTGGTCGTGTACAGTGCGGCAGTTTTGGTGCAGATATGAAAGTACAACTGGAAAACGACGGCCCATTCACAATCCTATGGGACAGTAGTGAGTGGTAGACTTTAATTGCTGGAAACAGCAGAATGGAGATGAAAGAAATGAACATTTATTTAATTCGACATGGCTTACAAGATTCCACATTATGTAATGTAAATATATCACTAACAGAAGTGGGGTATAAACAGGCGGTCCTAACAGGCAAAAGACTGAAAAATTATAACATATCGGCAATTTATTCAAGTAATCTTATTCGGGCAATGGAGACGGCAAAGGAAATTGGAAACATATTAAACTTGAAGTTTACGATAAAAGAAGAGCTAGAAGAAATTGATTTTGGAGAATTAACCGGACATACGGATGAAGAAAACAAAGCAAAATTTGAGTTTTTTCTGGAAAAGAAGAATAAAATGCAGTGGGATATTCCATATCCTGGTGGGGAATCAAATGAAGAGGTGTTTCAACGGGCAAGTCACGCCTTACGTAAGATTATAGAAAAAGAAGAGGGGAGCATTTGCATTGTAACCCATGGTGGTACGATTCGAGCATTATTAAGTGGATTATTAGGGGTTGATTTTGCCAAAACGAGGCTGTTTGGTAATACCCTTGTTCATGGGTCCATTACGGAATTATACTATGATGAAGCTGCGGATCGTTTTTCCTTGGAACGGTTTAATGATTATGCACATTTGGAAGCGTATCCAGAACTGCTCGTGGAATGTAAAAAAAAGGGAAAAGGTGACAAATCCGTGAAAAGTTTGTGAAATGATGAGAAATGCTTTTAATATGTATTGTTTTGTGGTATAACAAAATAGGTAGGCTTTGCCGGGAAGGGTACGAGCTGGGAAGTAGAACATTATAATAAAAATTGACGATGAGAGGAATAAAAATGAGAAAGAAATTTTTAGTCTTGGCTATGTGCCTTGGGGTAGTTATGGCAGCGGCGGGCTGTGGATCAACAAAGGGTGGAGATAATTCAAATCCTTCCACAACTGCGGAAGCAACATCGGGTGAAGACGTTGCGCAGTTAGATTATAGTGCAGGTTTAACCGATGAAGGTTATTTTGATGGAATTAATCCAGCAGATTATATCGAGCTAGGAGAATATAAAGGAATCGAATTAAAGTCTTCGGATATTACTCCAAGTGATGAGGATATTCAAGAACAGATTGATAGTTTATTACAGCAATATCCAATTGAAAATGAAATTACAGATCGTGCAGTAGAAGACGGCGATACGTTAAATATCGATTATGTAGGTAAGGTTGACGGTGTGGAATTTGATGGCGGCAGCACAGATGGTGCAGGAACAGACGTGACAATTGGTGTTACTTCATATATCGATGACTTTTTAGAACAGTTAATTGGACACAATCCAGGGGAAACTTTTGATATTGAAGTAACTTTCCCGGATGAATATTCAAACAACCCAGATTTAGCTGGAAAAGATGCGGTATTTACC